>JAITPH010000224.1 GCA_031289515.1 Tannerella sp. | reverse complement strand
TGCGATTCGATAATCAAACCATTGAAATTCAAGTCCATAGCCTGCTGACAAAGCGGAGCTATAAGTTCGCGCTTGCCGCCGATATGACTTGGGTCGCAAAGAATAGGCAGGTTTGGATAGCGACGGCGCAGTTCGATAGGAATATGCCACAATGGCATGTTACGGTACATTTTCTTGTCGTAAGAGCTGAAACCTCTGTGAATGACGCCAATACGATGCAGACCGGCGCCATAGATACGTTCTATAGCTCCAATCCAAAGTTCGATGTCGGGATTAACAGGATTCTTGATGAGAACAGGCACGTCGATTCCTTGCAGCGCATCTGCTATTTCCTGCATGGCGAAAGGATTTGCCGATGTGCGCGCTCCTATCCACAAGACGTCTATTCCGGCTTTTACAGCCTCGAATACGTGTTCGCGCGTAGCCACTTCGGTAGCCACATACATCCCTGTCTCCTCCTTGACACGCTTGAGCCATTTCAAACCCTTAGAGCCAATGCCTTCAAATCCGCCCGGTTTTGTTCGCGGCTTCCAGATTCCGGCGCGAAATATCTTAATTTCTTTTGATGCCAGCGCTTTTGCCGCATCAAGCACCTGTTCTTCGGTTTCGGCGCTGCATGGTCCGGCAATGACTAACGGACGTTTATCGTCGACGCCCGGCAGTAAAATTGATTGTAAATCCAAATCTTTCATAATTGTTATTTTAGTTGTTAGTTATTTTTTTCAGTCTGTCGAGGGCTTTTTTCAGAGTCTCGTCCTTGCAACAAAGCGAAATGCGAATGTATCTCGCTCCCTGACTGCCGAAAATGACACCGGGCGTGACAAACACATTAGCCTCATATAAAGCCTTGTCTGCCAATGCTTCGCTGCTCGCGGCATCATCCGGAATCCTGCCCCACAAAAATAAGCCTACCTGTTTGTAGTCATAACGGCAACCCAGCGCGTCCATGATTTGACCGGCAATATTGCGACGTGTTCCGTAAATCTCATTCATATTGTCATACCATTCCCTGTCGGCTTTAAGAGCCTCGACAACAGCAGATTGCATCGGCTTGAACTGTCCTGAATCTATATTGCTCTTGACTTTGAGTATCCACTGAACAAACCGACTGTTTGAAGCAAGCATAGCCATACGCCAGCCGGGCATGTTATGAGCTTTACTCATGGAATTAAGCTCTATACATATATCTTTCGCGCCGGGAACGCCGAGTATACTGCGCGGGCGGTCGTTGAGAATGAAGCTGTAAGGATTGTCGTTACATATAATTATATTGTGCCGGCGACCGAAATCTACAAGTCGCTCGTACAATTCGTCGCTTGCATCCGCGCCGGTAGGCATGTTCGGATAATTTGTCCACATCAGTTTGATCGCCTGTTTTCCCTCTCTGTTCCTTTCTGCCGTCAGCCGCTCCAGTTCGTCGAAATCCGGATACCAGCCATGCTGTTCGTCCAGGTTGTAAGCAACAATATCTGCGCCTGTAAGTCGGCTTACCGAAGTATAAGTAGGGTATCCCGGATCAGGTATCAGGACGCCGTCGCCCGGATTGATAAAAGCCATTGATATGTGCAATATTCCTTCCTTCGAGCCAATCAACGGTTGAATCTCCGTTTTCGGGTCAAGCTCTACTCCAAACCATTTGCCGTACCAATCGGCAAAACCCTGTCGCAATGCGGGTATTCCGATATATGACTGATAACCGTGCACGTCGTCTTTCCTCGCTTCGTCGCAGAAAACATCAATCGCCTGCTTCGACGGAGGCATGTCGGGACTTCCGACGCCGAGATTTATCACGTCTTTACCGGCTGCGTTCATTTCGGCTACCTCTTTCAATTTCTTTGAAAAATAATATTCCTCCACACTGCTAATGCGCTGTGCGGGAACTATTTCATACACTTTGCTGTCCTTCTTCATATTCTCCTAAAATTTTCAAATCCTTAGTCAGCGGTATTATTGCGTCCAAAGCCTGTTTATATCTCGTATAATCGGTATAAGTCAGGTCGATGTAGAACAGATATTCCCATTCGCGTCCTATTATGGGCAACGATTGTATTTTCGACAGATTCATGTCGTAAAACGACAGTATAGTAAGGACTTTCGAGAGGCTGCCGGAGGTGTGAGGCAACGCAAAGACAAGCGACGACTTGTTTTTAACCTTTGCTTTAAGCATGTCTTCCGCAGTCCATGGGTCGGCAATGGCGAGAAAACGTGTAAAATTGCGTTTGTTCGTTTCGATGCCTTCGGCGAGGACTTCGAGACCGTATATCTCTGCCGCATTCCTGCCGCAGATTGCGGCGTGTCCCTTGAGACTGTTTTCGGCGATCCATTTGGCGCTCAATGCCGTATCTTCTTTTTCCACGATCTTAACGTTCGGCAGCGATTCGAGATAGTCGGAGCATTGCATCAGCGCGATAGGATGCGAGTTCACCTCCGTCACATCCGACAGTTTCGTGCCGGGAACGGCGGCAAGCGAATGTGCTATGCGCAGTTTATATTCGCCGATGATATAACATCCGCTTTGCCTTATCAGTTCGTGATTTTGCAAAAGGCTACCCGCAATAGTGTTTTCTATTGCCATCAAACCTACGACGGAGGCATCGTCGCGAATCTTGTTCACCACCTCTCTGAACGTGATACATCCGATAATTTCAATGTCTTCTCTATCGAAAAAACTGTGGGCCGCCACATCGTGATACGAGCCTGAAATACCTTGAATTGCTACTTTTTTCATCTTACAAATTATTTTTAAAACAGTAAAAAAAAAGTCCTGCCGTCGTTTATGGCAGGACTTCTATGTTCATTTTTATTAATCTATTCGATTTTTAGTACATATAAAACTCCTGCCCTCACCTGTAAAAGTAAAAGTAAAAGTAAAAATATGCGCTAAAATAATTTCTCATCTCTCTAATATTTGACGACAAAAGTATGGCCTTTTTTTTGAACCGCCAAACAAATTGTTGTTTTTTTTTGCAAAAACCGAAAATCTCATATAAACAATGTAACGACAAGATATATCAATGCGGCGAGGATGGCGCTGACCGGTATTGTCAGAATCCATGCTACGAGCAGGTTTTTCGTCACTCCCCAGCGGACGGCGGACAGGCGTTTTGTCGCGCCTACGCCGATTATTGCGCCGGTAATGGTGTGCGTCGTGCTTACCGGAATCTTCAGAAACTCGGTGAGGTAAAGCGTCAGAGCGCCCGCAGATTCGGCTACCATGCCTTCCAACGGCGTCACTTTTGTGATGCGCGATCCCATTGTCTTGACTATCTTCCAGCCGCCCGACATTGTGCCAAGGGCAATCATCGTAAAACAGGCAAAAGCGACCCAGTTAGGCATGTCGTCGATAGATTCGATTCCCAAGCCCAAAGGTTGAGCGGCAATCATGGCTGCGGCAATTATGCCCATAACCTTTTGCGAATCGTTAAGTCCGAAACCAACGCTGAAAAGAGCCGACGAAACCAGCTGTAATCGCTTAAACCACGATTCGGCCTTGTGCGGATTCGCCTTTTTGCATATATGAAGCACAATTGTCGTGATAATCAAGGCGACAATCATACCGATAAAAGGAGCCATAAAGATGAAAACGGCAATCTTTATTATCACGGCGCTTTGAATAGCTTTAAAACCGCTCGCCATGATAGCCGCGCCTGCAAATCCGCCTATAAGCGTATGAGACGACGACGACGGAATGCCAAACCACCACGTTGCAAGATTCCAGACGATAGCGGCGATAATGCCCGACAAAATTACAGGCAGAGTTATATATTGCTCAAAAACAGTCTTGGAAACAGTGTTTGCGATGCCGAACTCTCCAATAATATACTTCGCAATAAAAAAAGCCACGAAATTGAAGAATGCAGCCCAGATAACAGCCTGAAACGGCGTCAGCACTTTCGTCGAGACAATAGTCGCGATAGAATTGGCAGCGTCGTGAAATCCGTTTATATAATCAAAAACAAGAGCAAGAACAATGATTGTTACCAACAGCGCCATCATGCGTACTTCACTATTATAGTCCTTACAATCTTGCCGACATATTCCGCCATATCGGTTGTTTTCTCCATTTCATACAGAATCTCCTTGAGTTTTATCAGTTCGCGACTGTCTTTTTCTTCTTCAAAGAGCTTCATTACAAAGAAGTCGTATACGTCGTCAGCCCTGTTTTCTATGTCGTGCAGTTCCTTGCAATATGCCTTTACGACTTCGGCATTGCTTTTTATCGAATCCAGCTCGTCGGTTATCCTGCTCAAAGAAACGGCGTCTTCTTTTATGAGCATGGCTAACTGTACGGCGCTTTCGGGCAGGATTTTAGGCTTGTACAGGGCGATGCGTTTGGCCGAACTGTTTATTCCGTCTATGACGTCGTCCATGTGCATTGCCAGCTGGTGAATGTCTTCCCTGTCGAAAGGAGTGATAAAAGACAAATTCAAATCGTCGAAAATCTTGTGCGAAAGTATGTCGCCTTGACGCTCCCAATCTTTAATCTTCTTGTAATAAGAAGCATGTTGTTCGTGAACTTCGGTTTTCGTACATTCTATCAGCAAGTCCGACGCCTCTACGGCTACCTCCGCCAATTGCTTGAACAAAGGAAAGAATTTAGCCTCTTTGGGCGTGAAACGACTAAAAAAAGAATTGATCATATCGGTAATTGTTAAAGGGTTATTTGTTTTGACGCAGGAACAACGGCATAAAGAACAGTATCTATCGCCAGTTTCTTATGAACTCTGAAATAAAATTCATATTCGGGCGCTATCTTTTTTATGTACGCGGGAATATCCGTCAAGTCGCTTTGTCTGTGATAAATGCTTATGCCCAGAATGGGTTTGTATTTCCTGATGGTCTGCTCGGCGCCTTTCAAAGCCTCCAGTTCAGCGCCTTCGACGTCCATCTTTATATATGTCACCGGTTCGCCGGCAACAATGTTGTCTATCGTATCTACATCTATATAACTGTCGGAATCGTCGGTAATCATGGAAAGCATATTGCCGTCGGCCCGGAACGGAAGCTGTCCCGCCGAGCCGTATATACCTTTATTTATTACCGTGACATTTGTCAGATTGCTCTCTTCGACATACTTTATCAGGCGTTCGCAGTTCGATTTGTCCGGCTCGGCCGCCCAGATTCGGCTGTACAGGCCACCGGTAGCCTTGAGAAATTCCATAACGGTATCTCCGGTAAAAGCGCCGCAGTCGAAATACGATTCCTTTTCCGAAAGAGCAAATATGCCTTTCGGGAAATACTGTATCTTGTCGAAAACAGCAGGCAGATACTTCATGTCCTGCCGCGTTTTGCTCATCAGATAGGCTACAAGCGAATCTTTTGACTGTTGGTCCGACAAGTTATTGTAAAAATTCTCCAGAAAAGCCTTGTTCTCCAAAACGAAAGAAGGCGAAATAATCTCCATGTCGAATATTTCGGAAAGATACGATACCGAGCGGGCGTTTTTGAACTTTCCGGCTACGCCGCCGACGTTTCCGTACGCCTTCACAAAGCCGGGCACGACATTACAAGCCGGAAATGTGCGGTCGATTTCTTTCGCGGGAATGGTCGGAGTATCCTTCAGGAGCGCCGTCGCGTCCGTCATCAGCGGAGATTCGTCGTCGTACGCAACTGCCGCTACCGTAATTCCGTTTGCCGACAACTTCTTTACAATCCTGTCTGCAACGTCAATCGACGCGCCGTACATAACGACCGGTATCTCCTGTCTTTTAAGCGATTCCAATACTTCGACGTCGTTAGCAACCGCATTGGGACTAAATAGCTCTATAAAATTCATCTTCTTTATCACTTTCGTTGGAAAAACAGTGCAAAGGTGTGATTAAAAATTCAAATTCGCAAACGAATGGACGGTTATTATAGAAATATTTGCCGACAACAGATACCTCAAATTTAACATTCGGACAACAATCGAAGTGTCGGAGAGCAAAATGTTGTCCGAAAAATTCAAGCCAAAAATATCGCAGTTTTCTTTATTGGACAACTTTCTGACCCATTCAAATTTATATCTTGCTAATTACAAGCATATTACAAATATTCTTGGAAAACTTTACGTCTGTTGATAATTTTTTTTCTGAAAAAATTTAGATACATCGGAAAGTATACCTAACTTTGCACCCGGAAATACATAACAAATATAAATTATATACGATGAGTCCAAAAACTTATTCCTTTGACGAAGCATACAAGGCTTCACTGACTTATTTCACGGGTGATGAACTTGCCGCAAAAGTATGGGTGAATAAATATTCTCTCAAAGACGGCTTTGGCAATATTTACGAGAAAAATCCGGCAGACATGCACCGCCGTCTGGCGCATGAGATTGGTCGAATTGAAAACAGGTATCCCAATCCTCTTACCGAAGACGAACTGTTTGATTTATTTGACAAGTTCAAGTATATCATACCTCAGGGAAGTCCTATGACAGGCATAGGCAACAGTTATCAAATATCCTCGTTATCAAACTGTTTCGTAATCGGAATCGACGGAAATGCCGATTCTTACGGAGCAATCATACGCATAGACGAGGAACAGGTACAATTAATGAAGCGGCGCGGAGGCGTAGGACACGATTTGTCGCATGTACGCCCGAAAGATACGATTGTGAAGAACTCTGCTCTTACATCGACCGGACTTGTGCCGTTCATGGAGCGTTATTCGAACTCTACGCGCGAAGTTGCGCAGGAAGGACGACGCGGCGCGCTAATGCTCAGCGTATCCATCAAACACCCTGATTCCGAATCGTTTATCGACGCAAAGATGATCGAAGGCAAAGTAACAGGCGCAAACGTATCCGTCAAAATCGACGACGAATTTATGAACGCCGTGATAAAAGGAACGCCTTACAGACAGCAATATCCTATTGACTCGATAATGCCTTCGGCACAGAAAGATGTAAACGCCAGGGAGTTATGGAAGAAAATCATTCATAATGCTTGGAAATCGGCCGAGCCGGGAGTCTTGTTCTGGGATACGATTCTTAAAGAATCTATTCCGGATTGTTATGCAGACCTCGGATTCAAAACCGTTTCGACCAATCCGTGCGGCGAAATACCGCTCTGTCCCTACGACAGTTGCCGCCTGTTGGCTATCAATCTCTATTCTTACGTGGTAAATCCGTTTACTCCCGAAGCGTATTTCGACTTCAAACTGTTCAAAAAGCATGTGGCTCTGGCTCAACGAATCATGGACGATATTATTGACCTCGAAGCCGAAAAGATTGAAAAGATACTTGAAAAAATCAAGTCAGACCCCGAATCGGATGAAATAAAGCATACGGAACAGGATCTCTGGGAGAAAATACAGAAAAAAACGCTTCAGGGACGCCGGACGGGCGTCGGTATAACCGCCGAAGGCGATATGATTGCAGCAATGAATCTCCGCTACGGCACGGAAGAAGCGACCGACTTTGCCGAACAGGTACAGAAAACGCTGGCGCTTGAGGCTTACGGCTCGTCTGTTCTGATGGCTAAAGAACGCGGCGCTTTCGAGGTATACGATGCAAAAAGGGAAGAAAAAAATCCGTTCATCATCCGCCTGCGCGAAGCAAACCCCGACTTATACAGGGACATGACAACTTACGGACGCCGCAACATCGCCTGCCTCACAATAGCGCCGACAGGAACGACAAGCCTGATGTCGCAGACAACGTCTGGCATCGAGCCGGTCTTCAAACTCGTTTACAAAAGACGCCGTAAAGTAAATCCCAACGATTCCAATTCGAGAGTAGACTTTGTAGACGAATCGGGAGACGCTTTTGAAGAATATACCGTATTCCATCATAAACTTGTGACATGGATGATGGCAAACGGCTATTCGCCGACAAAAAAATACAGCTCCGAAGAAATAGATGAAATGGTGAAGGAATCGCCTTATTTCAAAGCGACGTCGGACGATGTGGACTGGCTTCTGAAAGTAAGCATGCAAGGCAGAATGCAGAAATGGGTAGACCATTCCATCAGCGTCACGATAAACCTGCCTTTCGACGCTACCGAAGAACTCGTAAACGAACTGTACATTCATGCTTGGAAATGCGGCTGCAAAGGCTGCACCGTCTACCGCGAAGGCTCGCGTTCGGGCGTCCTCGTCCCGATAACTCCCGACAAAAAAAAGAAAGACGTCGAATGTATGGACCCGCCTATAATAATGACTACGCGACCGCGCGAACTCGAAGCCGACGTAGTCAAGTTTCAGAACAAAAAAGAGAAATGGATAGCTTTTGTAGGCTTGCTCAACGGACGTCCCTACGAGATATTCACCGGACTTGCCGACGACGAAGAAGGCATCATGCTACCGAAAAATGTCGGCAAAGGCACAATTATCAAAAGTTATGACGGCGACGGACGCAAACACTACGATTTCCAGTTCAAGAACAAACGCGGATACAAGATGACTATCGAAGGTCTGGACGGCAAATTCAATCCCGAATTTTGGAATTATGCAAAACTCATCTCCGGAGTATTACGATACGGAATGCCTATTGATCAGGTAATCAAGCTCGTACAGGGCATGGAACTTAACGACGAAAGCATCAATACGTGGAAAAACGGCGTCGAACGCGCGCTGAAGCAATACGTGCCCGACGGCTCGGAATCGAGAGGCGAAAAATGCCCCATCTGCGGATTGGAAACGCTTGTTTATCAGGAGGGATGCCTGAGATGCACAAACTGCGGAGCTTCGAAATGCGGTTAGTAACAGCATGACGACTATTACATTTAATATTAAATACAATACTGTCTGGGGGCAACGACTTTTTGTTTCCGGCTCGTGTGCTGAACTCGGCTCGGATATCGCCGGATTGGCCAAAGAAATGAGCTGTTTCGGCGACGGCGAATGGCGTCTGTCGCTGAAGTTGCCGGATTCGGTCAATGAACTTAAATACAGATACATATTTGAGGATAAAGACAGTAAACGAACAGGCGAAGCCGCCGGATTTTCGCATCGCATCGCTTTCGACGGCAAAAGCAGGGG
Organism: Tannerella sp.; assembly: GCA_031289515.1. Classification (GTDB taxonomy): domain Bacteria; phylum Bacteroidota; class Bacteroidia; order Bacteroidales; family Tannerellaceae; genus Tannerella. Next base: position 2,931 of record JAITPH010000224.1, on the reverse strand, counting down.
CGCATCGTACTGCATTTACGACTATTGGTTTGGGGAATACGGCGACAAAACGTTTTATACGTCAGCCTTTACAAAAAATATTTTTGCCCGAAACGATAGAACGGAGACTGCGAAGGACGGTAACATCATCATCCGTCTCAAAGCGCCTGAAATATATCCCGAACAGGTCGTAGCCATAGCTGGAAATCAGCCCTGTCTCGGTAATTGGGACGCTTGCCGCGCGCTGCAATTGTCGGACAAAAATTTCCCGCAGTGGGAGATACGCCTCGATTATGCCGGCATTTCTTTTCCCTTGGAATACAAGTTCATTGTTCGGGACAGCGAATCGAAGGCGTTATGCTATTGGGAAGAAGGCGAAAACCGCGTCGTAAAAACTCCGCCGGGAAGCGACGAAAGTATTATTATTGACGATATTCCTTTGCGGAAGCCTGCGCTGATGTGGAAAACGTGCGGCTCGGTGATTCCGGTCTTTTCGCTTCGTTCGGACGACGGCTTCGGTATCGGCGATATAGGCGACCTGAAAAAACTTGTCGATTGGGCAAAAATTACAGGACAACACTTCATTCAAGTTCTGCCGATGAACGACACGACGCGCACGCACTCATGGAAAGATTCTTATCCTTACAGCGCCATTTCGATATACGCGCTTCATCCGCTTTATATCAATACAACAATGCTCGGCGACCTGAAAGACAGGAAGAAAGCCGATTATTACAATAAAATAAAAGCGAAACTGAACTCAAAAGAATATGTTGATTATCAATCGGTTGAGACACACAAGACGGCTTACTGCCGCGACTATTTCAATCAGGAAAAGGACAGCATACTCAAAGACATTGATTTCAAGGAATTTATAGCCAAAAACAAGGAATGGCTCATCCAATACGCGGCATTTTCGTATCTCAGGGATAAATACAACACGTCAAACTTCTCAAAATGGGGAGATTATGCGCATTATAACCGCGAAAAAACCGAAAAATTCTGCCGACCCGACAGCGAAGCATACGACGAACTGTCATACGTTTTTTTCATCCAATACGCACTACACAAGCAATTTGAGGCTGTCTCGCAATATGCCCGCCAAAACAGGATAGTTCTCAAAGGAGACATACCTATCGGGATAAACCGCGAAAGCGTAGAGGCATGGACAGAGCCTGATTATTTCAATATGAACGGACAATCGGGCGCTCCGCCGGACGACTTCTCGGAAACAGGTCAGAACTGGTCGTTTCCCACTTACAACTGGGATGTGATGGAGAAAGACGGCTTCATTTGGTGGAAAAAACGTTTCCGCAAACTGAACAACTACTTCGACAGCTTCCGCATTGACCATATTCTTGGTTTTTTCAGGATTTGGGAGATACCGCGCGACTATATCGAAGGGTTATGCGGTCATTTCAGACCTGCCCTGCCATTGCGAAAAGAAGAAATAGAAAACTACGGCTTCCGTTTCGGCAGACAGTGGACTGCGCCTCGCATACATGTCGATTCCGTTCACAAACTGTTCGGAGACATTGACCGCAAAGATATTAATAAATACTTGACCCGCGACGACGCCGAACACCTTGTTTTGAACGAGATATGCTCGACGCAAAGGAAAATAAAAAGGATTTTCGAGGGGAAAGACGACAAAAAATCGTTGGCTTTAAGGAACGGATTGATGGAGGTTGCAAACGAGGTCTTATTTCTCGAAGACCCATATTGCGACGGTGGCTATCATCCTCGAATCTCTGCATATAAATCGTTAATATACAAAGAACTATCCGAAAACGACAGACAAGCCTTCGATAAATTGTATCACGATTTCTATTTTGTCAGGCATAACGATTTCTGGAAAGCGACGGCGCTGAAACGCCTCACTCCCCTGATTGGAAGCACGGATATGCTTGTTTGCGGCGAAGACCTCGGCATGATACCCGCTTCGGTGCACGAAGTGATGAACGAACTGCAATTATTCTCGCTCGAACTTGAACGGACGCCCAAAACCAACGACCGCGAATTTAGCGAGCCGTCAAAACTTCCGTACCGTTCGGTTTTCACGACCTCGACGCACGATATGAATCCCATTCGCGCATGGTGGAAAGAAAACCGCGAAAAGACGCAGCGATACTACAACAACGTCCTTCGGCTCGAAGGCGAAGCGCCTGCGAAATGTACGTCCGCCATCGCCGAAAAGATAATCGGGCGACATCTCGAAGCGTCGTCTTTACTTGTCATCATACCGCTTCAGGACTGGTTTGCCATAGACGACGGCATGAAATTCCACGATGCGGATGCGGAACGAATCAACGTCCCGGCAAATCCCGAAAACTATTGGCGTTACCGGATGCACGTCTCGCTGGAAACGTTGTTGCAATCCGACCGTTTCAATAATAGAATAAAAGAAATGATAGCCGAAAACGGACGATAATACTGCTATTTCGGTTTCTGCACGTTTGCGGCGGCATTGAAACCGGTATTAGCCGTCACGCCTTCTTTACCGGACATGGTGCATGAGCCGTTAAGACATGCGCCGGGTTCGATTTCGAGCGTCTGGATAAAAATGTCGCCTTTGACAACAGCCGTCGATTTAAGAATAAGACGCTCGTACGCTTTTACAGACCCTTCGATAGTACCGAAAATCTCTGCATTTACGGTTGTAATATTGCCTTTCACGATCCCTTTGGTTCCTATGACAATTTTACCTTTACAATTAATTTCGCCGTCTACTCGTCCGTCTACGCGAAAATCCGATTCGGTCACTATCGTTCCTGTCAATAACGTGCCTGTCGCAAGGACGTTATGCAACCCTCCACTGGGTTCTTCAAATGTTTTTGCCATGATTTATCGTATGATTAATGTATTTGTTTTGGGCAAAGGTAGTCAATTCAATGATAACACAATGCTTATTTGTTATTTTTTTTCAAAATAAGTTTCAAATTTATTTTCGCC
>JAITPH010000156.1 GCA_031289515.1 Tannerella sp. | reverse complement strand
TTCAAAGTAAAGACAAAAATTGTGCGAAACGGAAAAATTGTCTACCTTTGCACCCTGAAAATTTAATTGATATTATATGAAAAAAATACTGGTAATAGGGTCTACGGGACAGATAGGGTCTGAATTGACGGTGGAATTGAGGAAACGTTACGGAGGAAGCAACGTGGTTGCCGGATACATACCGGGCGCCAGACCTCAGGGCGAAATGGCGGAATCGGGACCTTCGGCGACGGTGGACATAACAAACGAGCAACAGGTGGCGGAAGCGGTTTCGCGATACGGCGTCGATACGATATACAATCTTGCGGCGCTGCTGTCTGCCGTAGCCGAGGCAAAGCCCCTTCTGGCGTGGACTATCGGCATCGGCGGGCTTTTCAACGTTCTGGAAGTGGCGCGCGAGATGCAGTGCGCCGTCTTCACGCCAAGCTCGATAGGAGCATTCGGCCCCGGCGCGCCGAAAGTGAAAACGCCGCAGGACACGGTACGCAATCCCCTGACGATGTACGGCGTGACGAAAGTGACCGGCGAACTGCTGAGCGATTACTATCACAGGAAATACGGCGTGGACACGCGGTCGGTGCGTTTTCCGGGTCTGATTTCATACGTTGCGCCTCCCGGCGGCGGTACGACGGATTATGCGGTCGATATTTTCTATGCCGCCGTGCGGGGCGAAAAGTTCTCCTGTCCGATAGCCGCCGGAACGTTCATGGACATGATGTACATGCCCGACGGCATCGAGGCAGCCATAAAAATAATGGAAGCCGACCCGGCGAGGCTGAAGCACCGAAACGCCTTCAACGTGACGGCAATGAGTTTCGATCCCGAAATAATATATGACAGGATAAGAAAGCACGTACCGGCTTTCGAGATGGAATATCGCGTAGACCCGCTGCGTCAGGGCATCGCCGATTCGTGGCCCGATTCGCTCGACGACACGTGCGCGAGGGAAGAATGGGACTGGTCGCCCCGGTATGATTTGGACGCGATGGCGCAGGACATGCTTGAAAAACTGAGAATAAAACTGAACGGATGACTTTACGGAGATTTACGGCAGCCGCAATACTTTTCGCCGCGTGCAGTCAGGCGACTGCAGGGCAGAACGATACCTTGCCTCCGCCCGCGATGACTTCCTCAAAGCTGATAACTCTGGACGATTTCAGTCCCCAAGCCGCCTACGGAACGTCGTACATGCAGATGCTTGAAGAAGCGGCTGCGTCCGAAAAACAGCGCAAGACGGTTCTCGCCCGGCGCGGCTCGAAGTTCATACTTCCCGCAATATTCCTGGCTTACGGAACGGCGGCGCGATTCAATCAGCTTCCCGTCCGCCAGTTTGATTTCGACATCGACCACGAGATACGGAAGCGAAATCCGCCGGACAACACCTATCCGATCGACAATTATCTTGAACTGGCGACGCCCGTGCTGGCTTACGGTCTGGGTTTCATACCCGGAATCGAGGCGAAGCACAACTTCCGCGACCGCACGATAATCGTTGCGACGTCGTTTCTCGTCATGGAAGGCCTGGCTTACGGATTGAAGGAAACGTTTCCGGTCGTGCGGCCGCGCGGATGGGACAGCCGTTCCTTTCCTTCCGGGCACGTTTCCGTGGCAATGACCGGCGCTCACCTCATGTTCAGGGAATACAGGGACGTATCGCCGTGGATAGGCGTTGCGGGCTATCTGATGGCGACGGCGACCGGAGCGTTCCGCATGATAAACTACGCGCACTGGCTGAGCGACGTGGTCATGGGGGCGGGGATAGGACTGATCAGCGTCGAGGCGGGATACATGATGCTTCCCGTCTGGCATTCCGTCTTCGGAATAGAAGACGCGGACAGGAGTTTTTCCGCCGTTCCCGCGTTCGGCCCGCACGGTCTTGGAATAGCTGCCGTATACCGGTTTTGAAACAAATGCAATAAAAATGTTTAAATAGCGGATAATTGTCCGAATATTTTGTAATTTTGCGACCTGATTTATAACATTACTAACAACAAATTATTTTTTGAAACGATGGTAAAAAAAGTTGGAAACTTAATCCCCGAAACCTTTTTCGTTGCCAAGGGCAGCGGCGATTCCGAACTGGAAAAACATGCCGGTTCATATCACATGGCATTGCACGATGCCGGCATAGCCGATTACAACATCATGACGTATTCGTCGGTCATACCCGGTACGGCGCGTCTTGTGACGATGGACGAGGTGGATCTGCCGCCCTTCGGCTCGGAACTCAAGACGATAATGGCCGTATCGCACGGTTTTCAGGACGAGTTTGTTTCGGCCGGTATTGTTTATGCCTGGATGTATCGCGACGAGAACTTCGACGACAAGCTCGGCGGACTTGTCTGCGAGGTAAGCGGACGTTTTCGCATAGAAGAACTGGAAGCGCGTCTGATACGTGTTATCAACGACTTGCATCAAAGGACTTATCGCAAGTATTATCTTGGCGATTTGAATTTCGTGACCGAAGGTATAACTATTGAGAAACGTTACGGCACGGCGCTTGCAGCGCTCTGTTTTATCGATTTCCTCTTGCCTGAAATAAGAAAGACGTAAAATAAAATATTATTGATTATGAACAGAAAAATACAATCGGTTTGTTTGTGCGCCGCACTGCTGTGCAGCGTTACGGATGTTTTTGCATGTACGGGGCTTCTTGTCGGAAAGAAGGCTTCGACCGACGGCTCGGTTATGATTTCGTATGCCGCCGATTCGCATTCGCTGTATGGCGAAATGTATCACTGGCCCGCTGCAACGTGGGCTAAAGGCTCGTTTCTCGACGTCGTGGAATGGGATACCGGCAAGCCGCTCGGGAAAATCCTGCAGGCGGAACAGACGTATTCGGTCATCGGAAACATGAACGAATACCAGCTGGCTATTACGGAAAGCACGTTCGGCGGTCGCCGCGAACTTGTCGATACCTTGGGAATCATGGACTACGGCAGCCTTATCTACATTGCTTTGCAGCGTGCAAAAACGGCTCGCGAAGCAATAAAGGTTATGACCGGCCTCGTCGCCGAATACGGCTATTACAGTGGCGGAGAATCGTTTTCGATAGCCGACAAGGACGAGGCATGGATAATGGAAATGGTAGGCAAGGGCATCGGCAACAAGGGCGCGTTGTGGGTAGCGATTCGCATACCCGACGACTGTATTTCGGCTCACGCCAACCAGTCGCGGATACAGCAGATACCTTTCGACGACAAGGAAAACTGCTATTATTCGCCGGACGTCGTTTCGTTTGCCCGCGAGAAAGGCTATTTTACCGGCAAGGACAAGGATTTCAGCTTCGCAAAGGCATACTGTCCGTACGATTTCGGCGGCTTGCGCGCTTGTGAAGCCCGCGTATGGTCGTTTTTCCGCAAATACGACAAGTCGATGGACAAGTACGAGGCATTTATCAAGGGCGACGCCACAAAAACACCCATGCCGCTGTACATAAAACCCGACCGCAAGCTGTCCGTTCAGGACGTGCAGAACTGCATGCGCGACCATTTTGAGGATACCGACCTCGACATGACCAAGGATGCGGGCGCAGGACCGTACAAGTCGCCTTACCGCTGGCGTCCGATGAATTTCAAGGTCGATGGCGGCGAATACTTCAACGAGCGCGCCATTGCCACGCAGCAGACAGGTTTTATCATCGTGCCCCAGATGCGAAACTGGCTGCCCGACGCTATCGGCGGCATACTCTGGTTTGGAGTCGACGACGCCGACATGGCTGTCTTCACGCCTGTTTATTGCTCCGTCAAAACCGTGCCGGAATGTTATCGCGTCGGCAACGGCGACCTGAATACATTCTCGTGGACGTCGGCGTTCTGGATGCACAACTGGGTGGCGAACATGGCTTACAACAAGTACAGCTTTATGATTAAGGACATCCGCACCGTACAAAAAGAGCTTGAAGACAACTATCGGAATACTGTTCCGTTGATAGACAAAGCAGCTTCGGAACTGTACGGCAAAGACCCCGGAGAAGTCCGTAACTTTCTTACGTGGTACAGTTCCGTGACAGCCGACGAAGCAACATCGCGCTGGAAGCAACTCGGCGAATACTTGATTGTAAAGTATATGGACGGAAATGTGAAGAAAGAAGAAAACGGACAGTTCAAACGCAATGCTTACGGTTTGCCTGCCTATCCCGATTTTCCGGGATACGACGAAGAATATTACCGGTCGATAGTAAACAGCGCCGGAGACAGATTAAAAGTAAAATAAATCATATAATTCATCTAATTATGAGAAGGGTAGTAATTTTGACGGTATGTTTGTTCGCCATCGCAGTCGGCAGCTTTGCGCAGACCAAAACGCAGACCAAAGCGAAGACCGGATACAAGGGTTTCAGAGGCGAAAAGGGTGTTTCTTCATTTGGCGTCATTGCCGGATATGCGGTTGATAA
>JAITPH010000087.1 GCA_031289515.1 Tannerella sp. | reverse complement strand
CAGTAAGCCTGTATGCGGCTGTCACCTTCGCCGTTGACGCCTTCCGCGCTGTTGTCAATGTATTTGAGCAACCCGCTTTGAGGATTACCGGGCGTTCTGTACGGATCAATAGGGTCTTTGAAGTAGTGTCCGTGCTGTTTCACGCCAAACTGGTTACCGTTCCATGTCTCGCCATATACGGCATTGGATTCGCGTCCGATGTGATAACTCACGCCTGCGGCAGCCATCAGGTCGCCCTCATAAGTGGCGTCAATAAACATCTTTCCACTGTATGTCTTTCCGTCAAGTGTTGTGATGGAAACGATGCGCGTACCATTTTTCCTTACTCCGTGTTCGCGGTCAAGCAACGCTTCGCGTACTACAGGGATGTCATATTCGGCAATCCATTCATCATAGACTTTTTTCGCTATATGAGGCTCAAAAATCCACATGGTTTGGTCGTCGTGCAGCATGGCTTTGGTACCCTGCCCCTCGTTGCCGTATTCGCTCATGGATTGCCACCGCCACGCATCATCCTTTTGATATTCAAGATACACGCGATGGTAAAACTCACGCGACAATCCGCCGATACTGCCCACATTTCCCGAATCGGTAAAGCCAAGTCCTCCGCTTGTCAGCCCGCCGAGATGTTTGTCGGGCGAAACAATCACTACCGACTTACCCATTTTCTTCGCCTGCACTGCTGTCGTTACAGCAGCAGAAGTACCTCCGTAAACTACCACATCGTATTTTTCGCCCGATGTGCAAGCGGTTACCAATAAGCAGAGTATTAAAACCGTATTTATACGTATCATCATCTTTTATATTTAATGTATAATTTTGTAGATTAGCTCCTTGTAAATATCGCCTGCGGTAGACGAATTGTTTCCGAATCCTTTTGACTTGGCGTCGGCAATTCTGATTTCATGTATCACATTGAATACCTTCATCGCCGAATATTTTCTCATTCCGATTTCATAGTCGATAAAATGAAAATCCCATTGTATACCGAGCGCCTTCATCAAGCTGCTTTTATTTTTGTCCTTCGAGTATAAACAAATCATAAGATTCGCAAAATAGTTGAACAGAGCAGTCAGTATCTGAACAGGGTTATGCTCTTTCTGGTTTTTATCGAAATAATCGGCTATCCGGTTTGCCCGGACGACGTCTTTTGTCGCCAAGGCGTTTATTAAGGCATAACTGTTGTAGTCCTTGCTGATTCCAATGTTCTTTTCTATCAACTCCGGCGTAATTTGCTTTACCGGACTGTCGTTCAGGATGATAGACAGTTTGTCGGTCTCCTTTTCCAGCTTGTTTATATCGCTTCCAAGGTAATCCGCCAGCATCTGCGCACTTTTAGCGTCAATGGCAATCGACCGTTGCCTCATGTACGAGACGATGAAACCCGCCATCTGGTTGTCGTAGATTTTCTTTGATTCATAGACGATGCCGACTTTTTTTGATTCCGTAATGAGGCTTTTACGACCATCCGGTTTGCCGTATTTGTAGCATATAACAAAAACCGTGGACGGCTGCGGATTCTTGACGTAAGAACTTAGCGCCTCTATCCTGTCAAGCTCCTGCGCTTCCCGCAGTACGACAATCTGACGCTTGCCCGACATGGGAAAACGGCGGGCGGCGCTGATAACAGGCTCCGGTTTGGAATCGGCGCCGTAGAATATTGTCTCGTTGAAATCGCGCTCCTCGTCGCCAAGAACATTCTTCAGCAGCAACTCCTCGATTTTATCTATGAAGTACGCTTCTTCTCCCATCAATACGTATACCGGCGCAAACTTCCCGCTGTTTATGTCGCGGCATATATTCTCAAATGTAATTGTCTCTTTTGCCATATTTCTTTTTAAAATGAAAAACAAGTATTATATTTGTGCTGTCTTGTAATCGAAAAATCAAGCAAATATACAAATAATTTTTAAATGCAAGCTCAAATGCAAACACTAAATCTGCCTCCGTTCGACGCCAAGTACTCGAACAAAAACGGAAAACCGTGTATCTACGACCGGTTGCGACGGAAAAACGTAGCTCTCACGCCCGAAGAACGTGTGCGGCAATACTTCGTAAATTTCCTTATAACCTGCAAATCGTTTCCGCCGGAACGCATGGCAAACGAGGTAAGCATAAGCGTAAATACAACCGCCAAAAGGTGCGACACCGTAGTCTACGACAATTATCTGACGCCTTTGGCTATTATCGAATATAAAGCGCCGGACGTGACAATCTCGGCCGACGTCTTCGACCAGATAGCACGTTACAATTTTGTCCTTCGCGTACCTTATCTTATAGTAAGCAACGGTATTGACCATTTTTGCTGTAAAATAGACTATTCTTCGATGAAATGCGGCTTTATAGACCATATTCCCGGTTACGACGAGATGAAATCGGAACAAACCGGAAGCTAAAAAAACGAAAAACTTTTGTATTGTAATTTATTTGCCGTATATTTGCAGGCGATTTTTATTTACTAACACCCAAAACACAATAAAATGGTATGGAATGAAACCATGGAATGTATGTCGCGTGACGAGATGCACAAAATACAGTCCATAAGATTGAAGAAAGTAGTCGAAAGAGTGTATCACAACACGCCTTTCTATCGTAAAAAAATGCAGGAGTCGGGCGTAACGCCGGACGATATCGAGACGATCGAAGATATTGTAAAGCTGCCTTTCACCGTCAAAAACGACCTGAGGGACAACTATCCTTTCGGCTTGATGGCTTCGCCGATGTCGGAGATAGTGCGCCTTCACGCCTCTTCCGGCACTACCGGCAAACCTATCGTCGTAGGCTATACACGTAACGACCTTACCGTGTGGAACGAAGGTGTGGCGCGCTGTCTGACCGCCTACGGTCTGACAAAAAACGACGTCGTACAGGTATCATACGGATACGGACTGTTTACAGGCGGACTTGGCGCGCATGGCGGCACCGAATATATCGGCGGCACCGTTATCCCGATGAGTAGCGGAAATACGCAAAAACAGATACAGCTAATGCACGATTTCGGCGCTAACGCCCTTGCCTGCACGCCTTCGTATGCCCTTTATCTGGCTGAAACGATACACGAATCCGGCATTCCGATCGAAGAATTTAAACTGCGGATAGGAGCTTTCGGAGCCGAGCCATGGACAGAAAACATGCGCAAAGAGCTTGAAGACAAACTGAGGATAAAAGCGTATGACATATACGGACTGACCGAGATTTCCGGTCCCGGCGTCGGCGGCGAATGTGAATATCAGGACGGAACGCATCTGTGGGAAGACCATTTCTACCCCGAAATAGTCGATCCGGAAACGCTCCTGCCTGTCGAATCCGGAAAATTCGGCGAACTCGTATTCACCACCCTCACCAAAGACGGAATGCCGATGATACGTTATCGTACGCGAGACCTCACCCGGCTTAACTACGAAAAATGCCGGTGCGGCCGTACCGCCGTCCGCATGGACCGTATTCTCGGACGAAGCGATGACATGCTCATTATCAAAGGCGTCAACGTCTTTCCGTCTCAAGTCGAATCCGTCATCCTCGAACTTCCGGAATTTGAGCCTCATTACATAATTCTTGTCGACCGCGTGGATAATACGGATACTTTCCAGATTCAGGTCGAAGTGCGCCCGGAATACTACTCCGACGAGATGAACAAGATTCTTGCCCTGAAAAAGAAGATTGCCGCGCGTATGCAAAGCGTCATCGGAATACAGCCCGACATCAAGATAGTCGAGCCTCGAAGCCTCGAACGAAGTCAGGGAAAGGCTAAACACGTGATAGATAACCGTAAACTTGCATAAAACAACTTTAAAACATCATAACTATATGTTAATAAAGCAATTATCAATATTTTTGGAAAATAAGAGAGGACGCTTCACCGAAGTAGCCAAGCTGTTGGGTGAAGAAGACATTAATATGAAGGCATTTACCGTTTCCGAGAACTCGGATTTCGGCATTCTCCGCCTCATTGTGTCGGATACCGAAAAGGCAAAACAGGTATTGCGCGACAATAAATATGCCGTCTCCGAAGCCGACGTCATCTGCCTTTGCTGTCCCAACAAGCCCGGCGCGCTGGGTCGCGCTATGGACATCATCAACAACGCAGGTGTTTTTATCGAGTACATGTACGCTTTTTCCGAAGGAGAATCGGCAAATGTCATCATCCGGCCCGACAATCTCAACAGGTGCGAAGAGGTGCTAACTGCCAACAAGATAGAGCTTTTAGCCGCAAGCGACTTATATAAGTTATAATTATTAACGTTTTTATATACCGATAGTTCGGATTTTAGTATTACCTTTGCACGCAGAAATATAATTTGACGTGAAAAAAGTTATTCTATTCTTATTTGCGATGATGTTGTTGTTTTCTTCGTGCGGAGAATATAACAAATTGCTGAAAAGTCAGGATCCTGACTTGAAATATTCCTATGCAAAGAAATATTTCAATCAGAAGAAGTATGTGAGGTCAGCCACCTTGCTTGAGGAAATTGTCCAGTATTTTCGGGGACGCACCGAAGCCGAAGAATCGCTGTACCTGCTCGCTCAAAGCTATTACGGACAGAAAGATTATGTCACTGCGTCCGAGTACTTCAAGACATATTACAACACTTACCCGAAAGGCGAGTTCACGGAGTTGGCGCGTTTTTACAGCGCTTACGGATTATACCTCGATTCGCCCGATCCCCGCCTCGACCAGACGCAGACTTACGAATCAATCCAGCAGTTTCTCCTCTATCTGGAATATTATCCCCAGAGTGAACGCGCCAAAGATGCGCAGTCCATACTTTTCGAGCTTCAGGAAAAATTGGCTTACAAGGAGTATCTTGCCGCCAAACTGTATTACAATCTCGGAACTTACAGGACATCGACTATGGGAAACAACTATCAGGCGTGCGTCATAACGTCGGAAAATGCAATGAAAAGCTATCCCGACACGAAATATCGCGAAGAATTTTCGTACCTGATGATTGCCTCGAAATACGAGCTTGCCATCGTGAGCATAAATGAAAGACTGCAAGCGCGTTATCGTGACGTGGTAGACGAGTATTACAACTACATGAACGAGTTTCCCGAAGGAAAATATATCAAACAGGTCAAGAAGTATTTCGAATACGCAAACAGCAAGATAGAAAAAAATTATTAATAATATATACGAAAATATGGATTATCGTAAATCAAAAGCTCCACTAAGCACCGTTTCGCGCGATGTCAGCAAGATGTGGAAAGATACCGGAAATGTCTATGAGACGGTAGTGATTATTTCCAAACGTTCCAATCAGATTTCGTCGGCAATGAAGCAAGACCTCGACAAGAAATTGCAGGAGTTCGCTTCGTACAACGACAATCTCGAAGAAGTATTCGAAAACCGCGAACAGATAGAAATATCCCGCTATTACGAGAAACTGCCGAAACCTACTCTTATCGCTACAAAAGAATACGAAGACAAGGATATAGTGTGGAAGAATCCGGTGAAAAAAAGTACCGAATAAATTTTCCCCGCATGTTGCAACGTATTCAAACTCTATACCTGCTCATTGTAGCCGGTTTGTTTATCGCCGTGATTTTTCTGCCGCTCGCCTCAATCAGTTCGGGAAGCGATGCGTACATGTTCGACGTCACAGGACTTAATACCCTGACGCAGCCGTCGGAGTTGATATATCCTACATGGGCGCTTCTGGCTATTGCGGCTATCGTTGTGATTCTGGCGTTTTGTGTTATTTTTATGTACAGGAAGCGCGTTTTGCAGATTCGATTATGTGTATTTAATATGCTGATAATGATAGGTTTCTGCATACTTTTCGGTTTTTACGTCTGGCAAATCGGCAAATTGCCCCAATTCCCGGACATGAAACCGACGATAAGTATATGGTCTTCCTTCCCCGTTATTGCGCTGATAATAAACTATTTAGCTATCCGCAACATCGGAGCGGACGAAGTGCTCGTCCGCTCTCTCAACCGCCTGAGATAAAGCGCCGACGATTCATCCATTCCAAATTTCCCACGAAACAAAAGCCTGAAGGAGAAGCATTTCGAGACCGTTCTTCACGACTGCACCACGGTCTTTTCCTTTTTTCATAAAAAGAGTTTCGTCGGGATTGTATATCAAATCATAAAGTATATGGTTGGGCGTCAGGTATCTGTACGGTATCGGCGGACAATAGTCCGTCTTGGGATACATTCCCAACGGCGTAGCGTTCACTATAACGGTGTAGTTGCTCAGGGTATTTTCCGTCAATTCTTCGTAAGTGACGCAAAACTCTTTCTGCGCGCGTGAAACAAACGTCGCATTGATGCCGAGTTGCTTCAATCCGTGAAAAATCGCTTTCGACGATCCGCCTGTACCAAGAATGAGCGCCTTCTTGTGCGTCTCGTTCAGCAATGGCTTGATTGACTGCATGAATCCTGTGATGTCGGAATTATGCCCTTCAAGATGCAGTTTCCCAAACGTGCCCTTCCTGAATTTAATGACATTGACCGCTCCGATATTCCGCGCGTTGTCCGTAATACTGTCTAAAAGCGGAATAACGTTCACTTTATGAGGCAACGTCACATTCAGTCCGCAAAGCGCCGGATTCTCACGGAGTATGAATTTCAATTCTTTCAAGTCTCTTATCTCAAAGTTAATATACTCACAATCAAGACACTCAGCTTCAAACTTGTTGTTAAAATAGTTTTTTGAAAACGAATGACCCAAAGGGAATCCTATCAATCCATATTTTTTTATCATACGGTTATATTTTCATTTCAAGGTAATCCAGCACATTCTTTTCGATACGCGATGCAACGTCCTCTTCTTCGCTCTTAATGAAGGCGTCTCCTGTAATATTTTCGTAAAGCTCTATGTATCTGTTTGTTATGCCTTCAACTATTGCAGACGTCATTTCAGGAACCTGTTGGCCCGCTTTGCCCTGAAAGTTATTTTCCATCAGCCATTCGCGAACAAATTCTTTTGACAGCTG
>JAITPH010000044.1 GCA_031289515.1 Tannerella sp. | reverse complement strand
TTTCCGTATTCAATCCCGACAAAAACGTGTTTTTTCCCGCCAATGCGGAAATAAGTCTGTTTTTGGCGGAAATGAGCACCTTGCGTTTTGCTTGTTCTATTTATCTTTGTACCGATATTTTTAGTTTTAATTTTAAATCGATAAAACATGCAACAAGTATTTTTTAAACAGATGCGGCACAAGCCAAGACGGAATCAGCTGTGGACGATACTGCTTTTTTCGCTGACTTTGTTTGCTGCAATGAGTGCTTCGGCAGCTTTCGGTCAGCAACGGGGATACAAGGTCTCCGGGACTGTTACGGAGGTCAGCGGCGAGCCGGTCATCGGCGCTTCCGTAAGGGAAAAGGGGACGACGAACGGCTCTGTTACCAATTTGGACGGTAATTTCACATTCAACGTCTCGTCGGAAGAGGCCGTACTGGAAATCTCTTATTTGGGTTACAGAACGGAAACGGTTCAAGTGACTGCCGGTCAAACGGTAAAAGTAACGCTTACGGAAGATGCCGAACAGTTGGACGAGATAGTAGTCGTCGGGTACGGAACGGTGAAGAAACGCGATTTGACAGGCTCCGTAGGCTCTATCAGCTCAAAGAAGATTATTGAAAGCCCTGTGGTTTCGGCGGCGGAAGCGATACAGGGAAAGGTCGCGGGCGTACTGGTATCGAATAGCAGCTGGACTCCGGGCGCTACTCCTTCCATCCTTATACGCGGCACACGTTCCATCAATGCTAGCAACGACCCGCTTTACGTGGTTGACGGAATACCTATTTCCACGGCTCCCAACCTGTTTTCTCCGGGCGACATTGAATCTATCGAAGTCTTGAAAGATGCGTCGGCGACGGCCATCTATGGCTCAAGAGGCGCTAACGGCGTTATCCTGATAACCACAAAGAAGGGAAAGAGCGGCAAGGTACAGGTGAATTACAACGGTTACTACGGAGCGACGACCATCCAGAACAAACTGGAGTTGATGAACGGCTCCGAATATGCCGACTATGTACGCGAATCCTATCGCGGCGCCGGTCAATATGCGTCGGCTGTGCCAAACATGGAGCTTGACAAGACCCTGTCTTCATTTATCGGCGACGACTATACCTGGCAATCCATCGCAATGGCTTACGACGCAAACGGCAATTACGATCCGTCGAAGGTGCGCTCCGGCGCATTATGGTGGGAAGAGGTCGAACGGACAGGCTCGGTTACTGACCATCAGCTGAACGTCAGCGGCGGAACGGACAAGGCACAGTATGCCTTCGGCGCTACCTATTACCGGTCGGAAGGCATCTATAAGGCTCAAGACTATCAACGCTATTCCGTCAAGCTGGGTGTTGACATAGAGGCTACTTCATGGCTGAAAATCGGCGGACAGTCGCACTATTCCAATTCGCTGCAACATCGCGGAACGTCATTTCAGGACAGCTGGCGCGTCAATCCTCTCGGACGCCTCTACGACGACGAGGGCAACCTGACGGAATGTGCCTCAGGAGTGGATACGCAATGGTGGAATCCCCTGCAATATCTGGTACCCGGAGCAGTGGTCAATCCCTACAAGGTGCATCGTTTTCTGGGCAGCTACTATGGAGAAATAAAGCTCCCGCTCGACGGACTGCGTTTCCGTACGAATGTGGGTATCGACTTCCATTCACGGCAAGACTATTCGTTTGCTTCCGGTCTGGCGCGTACCGGCTCTCTCAACCGGGCGCAAAATGCCACCGCACAAACATTTGCCTATACCAACGAAAACCTCTTGTACTACGACAAAGAAGTCGGTAAACATTCGTTCGGGGCAACGCTTTTGCAATCCGTTCAGCGCAACAGAACGGAAAGCCTGAGCGCAACCGTACAAAATCTTCCTTCCGACGAACTGCTTTACAACGACATTGCTTCGGCTTTGGAGATTACGGCTTACGACAGCAACAATCAGGTGTGGAGTTTGGCTTCTTTCATGGGAAGACTGAATTATAACTTCAACAGTCGCTATTATGCTACGGTTTCGATGCGTTACGACGGTTCTTCGCGCTTGGCAGAGGGGCACAAATGGGTTTCTTTCCCTGCTTTTGCTCTCGCATGGAGAATAAATGAAGAATCTTTTCTGCGTGATTTCCATAAACTGAACAATCTGAAGTTGCGCCTGGGATACGGCGTCACGGCAAACGCCGCCATCAGTCCCTATCAGACCAAAGGGCTGCTGGCAAAGAAATACTATAATTACGGAACGTCATACGTTATCGGTTTTGCGCCAAGCACGCTTCCGGACAAGAGCTTGACATGGGAAACGACAGCCCAGTGGAATGCCGGGCTTGACTTCGGCTTCTTTGGAGGACGACTGAGCGGCACCGTCGAAGGCTATATGCAAAACACCAGCGACTTGCTGCTGAACAGGCAGCTCCCGGCTGCGTCGGGCTATTCCAGCGTACTGACCAACGTCGGCAAAACGAAGAACAGGGGTTTGGAAATCAGCCTGTCGTCCGTCAATGTGAAGACAAAAGATTTCGTCTGGTCGACAGACCTCATGTATTCTACAAACAGGGAAGAAATCGTAGAGCTGTACAACGGAAAGGTGGACGATATAGGCAACAGCTGGTTTATCGGCGAGGCTATTACGGTATACTACGATTATCAGAAGACGGGTATCTGGCAGGATACGCCCGAAGATCAGGCCGAAATGGCAAAGTACAACGCCAACGGACACCGCTTCGCTCCGGGTACTATCAAGCTGCTTGACGTGAACGGCGACTATAAGATTACGGCCGACGACGACCGTATTATCCTTGGACACAGAAATCCCACTCATATCTTTAATCTGGGAAATACGCTTAATTACAAGGATTTCGACCTGAATCTCATCGCTTACGGCACGGCGGGAGGCACTTTGCTGAACGGCACGCGCATCGACCATCAGGCGTACAGAAACAACAGCGTCAAGCTGGATTACTGGACGGCAAACAATCCTACCAATGCCTACCCGCAGCCGAATCGCCTGCAAGACAACATCGACTACGAGTCTGCGCTCTATTACGAGAAGTCGGATTTCCTGCGAATCAAGACAATCACGCTTGGCTACACCCTGCCCGACAAGCTGCTCGGCAAGGCAGCCGTCAGCAACTGCCGCTTTTACGTTACGGCTCAGAATCCGTTCGTCTTTACGAACTTCACGGGCGTAGACCCGGAAGGAGCGACAACGGCGCTCGGTTCGGGGACTGCCCGCTCGTACGCATCGCCAAGCACGACGACATGGTTATTTGGAGTTAATTTAAGTTTCTAATCAATCTAACACAATAAATAAATGAAAATATATAATTCGATATATTCAGCCAAAATGGCGGTCATTGCTGCTTTCAGTATTGTGACGGCCGGATGCGACAGCTTTTTGGAAGAGACGGAAATACCCCGCATAACGGCCGATTTCTATTCCACCCGCCAGGGCGTGGAAGCTGCAAAGGATGCCGTCTACAGCTATATGCGGTACGGCATGGGCGGCGAGTACGTCAACCTGTTTACGGAACTCGGTCACGACCTGATTTCGGGGGCCGACGGAGCGCTGGGCTATCCGATCAACACGTATGGCGCAGGATTAAATTCGACCATGTCCAATTTCTACGGCTACTGGGAGAACTGTTACAAGGGCATCAACATCACCAACGAGGTGCTGCAGGCGCTCGACAACACGGACATGACGGACAGCGAACGGAAAACGGCTTTCGGCGAAATGTCGTTCTTCCGCGCTTACTATTACTTCGACCTCGTTCAGCAATTCGGGAAAATTCCTCTGGTGACGGAGGCGGTACACGAAGCGCGCACGGAATTTAAGCGTGCACCGATAGCCGAAGTTTATCAGCTGATTATTTCCGACTTGAGAAATGCGGAAGCCAGTCTGCCGGAAACGCCGTCCGCAACCGGAAAGGCGACAAGGTATGCTGCGGCTCACCTTCTGTCGAAAGCCTATCTGACCCGCGGCAGCGCAGTGACCGACGACCGCGGACAAAAGTCTACCGACGCCGACAGCGCCCTCTACTATGCCCAGACGGTGATAAACAGCGGAAAATACGGCTTGCTGGATAACTTTTCCAGCCTGTGGAGCATGGACAATATGGGAAACAGTGAAGTCATCTTCTCGGTACAGTTCACGACAAACCTGATTTACAACGGCAGCGGAAACCTGTCGCACCTCTACTGGACTGCGATGTATGAAGGCAAGCCCGGTATGGTACGCGACATTGAAAACGGCAGACCTTACAGGTTTCACAGAGCTACGAACCGTACTTATTTCGAGCTGTTCGACAGAAAGAACGATGCCCGTTTCTACAAGAGTTTCAAGTGGGTGTTTTACTGCAACAGGGCTACCGCGACGCTTGCCATCGGCGATACGGCAATCTATTACAGCCTCAATCCGCCCCGCGCCGATAGGGAATATCTCTATACCTATACGCAGTGGAACAGGGGAGCGCCGAATAGTAACAACACGTTTTACCCGCCGCTCGTAAAGTATATCGACAACAAGCGGACGGCCATGAACGATACCGGCGGCTCGCGCGAATGGTTGCGGATGCGTCTGGGAGAGACCTATCTGCTCGCTGCCGAAGCCGCAGGTCGCAAGGGCGATTTCGAGCTGGCGGCCACCTATCTCAACGTCATCAGGCGACGCGCTTCATGGAAAGAGGGCGAAGCCAAGATGTCGCAGTACTGGGTTGAAGAAGGCGGTGCGGCGGACGACAGAAGTTCTACCTATCCGCTGATTGAAGTGAAGGCTGACGATTTGAGGACTAACTTTGTCGATTTCATGTTGGACGAGAGAGGCCGCGAACTGCTGGGCGAATATATGCGCTGGGAGGATCTGGTGCGTTGCGAGAAGTTGTATGAATACGTCTCCAAGTACAATCCGGACGCTGCGCCAAACATAAAGGACTATCACAAACTGCGCCCGATACCGCAAAATCATATCGACCGCCTGAGTCCGAAGGGTACGGCCGAAGAAGAACAGAATCCGGGCTATTTCTAATCCCGATTAATTTCCGGGAGCTTTCTCTGAACTTGCGACACGTGTCTCTAAACTTGCGACACGTGTCGCTAAAGTTCCGACACGCGTCGGGAAACCTCCGACACGCATCGGAAAACTGCGAATAACCGTTTAAAAACAAATTACAAACAATATATGAAAACATTGAATCAAAAGCCCCTGCGGGTGATATTGCCGATTGTGGCGCTGTTCCTCCTTTCGTGCGACGGCGAGAAAAGGGAAGAAAAGCAAGACTTGAATCCGTCCGGCATTTTGGAAAGCGCATCCGGTCAGTATCTGTTGATGGCAGAGATGCTGAACGGACAAAGGTCGTTCCCCAAGACATACAACAGCCATACGGAGCGCCTGCAAACCTCCGCTTCCGACTGGTGGTGCAGCGGTTTCTATCCCGGCACGCTGTTTTATCTCTATGAGGAAACCGGAAAGCAGGCGTTGCTGGACGAAGGTCTGCGGATGCTCGCCCTGCTCGAAAAGGAACAGTACAATACGGACACCCACGACATCGGATTTATGATGAATTGCAGCTTCGGGAACATCAACCGGATCGCGCCTCAACCGGCATACAGGGAGATACTGCTCAACAGCGCCCGTTCGCTGGTCACGCGGTTCAGTCCCGTTGTGGGCTGCATCCGCTCGCACAACCGCCGGCCGGACGAATATATAGTCATCGTCGACAACATGATGAATCTGGAGCTGCTCTTTGAAGCGACCCGCCTGTCGGGCGACAGCTCCTATCACGCCGTCGCCGTCGAACATGCCAACACGACGCTCCGGAATCATTTCAGACCGGACAACAGCCTCTATCACGGCATCAACTATAATCCGGAAACCGGCGAAGTGGCAAACTATCAGGCCGGACAGGGCTATTCCGAACAGTCGGCCTGGGCGCGCGGGCAGGCTTGGGGACTGTACGGCTTTACGATGGCGTACCGCTATACGAACGACCTCCGGTATGCCGATCAGGCTATCAAGATGGCGGAGTTCCAGTTCAGTCATCCCAACATGCCGGACGATTTCGTTCCGTACTGGGATTACGACGCTCCGGCGATACCGGACGCGCTCCGCGACGTTTCGGCCGCAGCCATCAACTGCTCGGCGCTCGTCGAGCTTTCGCTCTACACGTCAGGCGAAATGTCGGAAAAGTACCTCGGTTATGCGCGAAAGATACTCGTCTCCCTGTCGTCCGGAAAATATACGGCGACGGCAGGCTCGAACGGCGGCTTCCTGCTGAAACATTCGGCGGGAAACATTCCTTCCATGACGGAAGTGGACGTCCCGCTGACGTATGCCGATTACTATTACGTGGAAGCCCTGAGACGGTTCGGGCTTGTTTCCCGCGGTTTCTGATTGAATGAACGGTAGCACGGTTTGCACCGGCGGCGGACGGCTGATTACAGCCTTTCGTCCTTCTTTCTGTTCGTTTCGCGGTATTCCTTTGGAGACAGGGCGTGCCGTTTGGCGAACTCCCTGTTGAAGTGGGAACGGTTGGTGAAACCGGTTTTGTACATCACTTCCTGAATTGTCAGCGTGGTTGTAAGCATCAGTTTTGCGGCCGCTTTCAGTCTCGATTCCTTTATGAAGTCGTTTGGGGTAGGGCGCTCCAGTTCCTTGAACCGCCTGTACAGATTGCGGGAGCTGATGCCCAAAGCGCCGGCGAGTTCTTCGGTGGAGAACAGAGTGTTGTCGATGTTTTCGCCGATGCGGTCGGCGGCAGCCTGAAGGAAGTCCCTGTCTTCCTTTTGCAGCAGCTGTCCGTCGGTAAACTCGAATGCGCTGGCCGAAGAGTTGTAGTATTCTTCCAGTCTCTTCCTGTTGCCGATTTGGTGGCGTACGACGGCTTTCAGATACGCCGTGTTGAAAGGTTTCGGGATATATGCGTCGGCGCCGGATTCGATGCCTTCCACCTTTTCCTCGTTTGTGTTTTTAGCCGACAGAATAATCAGCGGGATGTGCATCGTATGCCTGTTTTCCCTGATTTTTCTTGTCAGTGCGATGCCGTCGATATATGGCATCATGACATCCGTAATGACGAGATCCGGCAATTCTTCCTTAATCAGCTCCAGTCCCCTGCTTCCGTCTTCGGCCGTCGAAACGGCATACTCGTCCGACAGGATGTCTTTTAGCATCCAGAGCAGTTCACGGTTGTCGTCTATTACTACTATCCGTTCCCGCACCGGCGCGGGAGACGCCTGTTTCTTGCGGCGCGGGGCGTTTTCTTCGGAAGGGAGAACCGTTTCACGTGCCGTTTCGGTTGATTCCGCCGCGTCCGTCCCTGCCGAATCCGTTTCCAGAAAGGGAAGCGTCACGATGAACCGTGCATACCGGTCGACTTCGCTCTCCACGCGAATATGCCCCTGCAGCATCCGCGTCATGCTGTGACAGATGGCCAGTCCCAGTCCGTTTCTGGAGGACAGTCCCTTAATGCTGTTTTCCTTTACATTGTCGAATACACTGTACCGGTTGAAAATAAAAGGAATGTTTTCTTCCGGAATACCTTTCCCGGTGTTGTAGACTTTCAACACCAGCTGTCGTTCTTCCCTGAGCATCGATACGCGAATACGGCCTCCTTCGGGCGTATACTTGAAAGCATTTGATACAAGATTGTTTACAATCTTCGTAAAGCTGTTTTTGTCCGTATTCCATCGAATGTCGGGGTCGAAGTGAATTTCGACAAGGATATTGTTCTGTTCCGCCAGTTCGTCGAAAGCGGCGACAAGGTCATGCGTCAGCCTGCTAATATCCGTTTCCTGAATCTTGCATATCTGATTTCCGGTTTCTATCCGCCGGAAGTCGATGATTTCCTGAATCAGGGAGTTGAGGCGTTCGGCGTTCGACTTGATGATCTGTACGTACTTCACGATAAAGGCGTCAAGCCCTTCATGCGCCAGAATCCGTTCGCAGGGACCGTAGATAAGGGTGAGCGGCGTTGAAAACTCGTGCGTAATGTTAGTGAAGAAGCGGAGTTTTCCTTCGTACACGTCTTCCCTGTATTTTTCCTGCAACTGGCGGTCTATCTTCTTTTTCCGCCTTTCGTACTTCAGCCGCACGTAATGGAAAACGGCAGCGACAGCGCCCAGAAGCAGCAACGCATATAATATCTTTGCCGTGAAAGTCAGATACCACGGAGGAAGGATGACGATGCGAAGGCTCTGTATCCGGTTGTCGACATCGCCGCTTCCGTCGTCGTATCCGACCTCAAGGACGTAGCTGCCCGGAGAAATGTTGGTGAATTGGGCTTCGTTCGACCGTGTGTCCATCCACACGTCGCTAAAGTTCTTCAACCGGTAGGAATAGCGGCTGTTCTCGCCGTTCATGAAGTCGACGGCTACGAACGAGACCGCGAAGAAGTTCTGCCTGTTCTGCAATTCGATGTAGGTTTCGCCGTCGCCGGCCTTTTCAAAATCAAACAGAGAGTAGTCCCTGTTGAAGATACGCAATTTGGTGAAATGGATTTCTGGGACGAATCTCTTCCTTTCGTTATCTTCCTTTTTCATCCGAACCAGTCCGTCTACTCCTCCAAAGAAGCAGGTAGCGGTCTTTTCGTCCCTGAAATACGCATTGTCGCTGAACTCGATTGTTTTCAATCCGGTCTTCTGGTTAAAACTGCGAAACGTCCCGGCCGCGGGATTGAAGAGAATGATTCCGGTATTGCTGCTTAACCACAAATCTCCGTTGAAAGCATTCAATATGCCGTGAATGGTATTGTTGGGAAGGCCGTCGTTCTCGCTGTAGTTTTTATATTCATAGTGACCGTCCTTGAACCACATCAGACGGATCAGGCCGTAGCTTGTTCCCAGCCACAGTATGCCGTCGCTGTCCTGATGAATGCACAGGATGTCGCTCATCGGCGCTATTCCGCCTTCAAAAGGGATGAGGTCGTAGTGTCCGGTCAGCGAATTGAAGCGGACTATGCCGTATCCCCTGATTCCTGTCCAGATAATCGAATCGCTTTCCTGATGCAGGGCGTAGATTTGATTGAAGGGCTGGCTGTTCTTCAGTTGAAAGGGATAGCTTTGCGAACGGATCACGCTCGGCCGGTTGCCTTTGTGGTCGATGACGAACTTCAACAGCGAACGTCCCGATCCTATCCACAGGATGGAATCCCGGCTCTCGAACAGCGAATGTACGTAGGCGGCGCGTCGCGGCGTATGGTTGATGAGCGTGTGTATTTTCCTGTCCTGATACGAATAGTAGTTCACTCCTGGTCCGTCCGAGCCGATCCACAGCACGTCGGGATTGGAACTGGAGGCAAAAGCAAACACGCCGTTGTTTGCCAGTCCGCTTTCCGTAGTGTAATGCGTCACGTCCTGTTCCGGGTATTCTTTCTTTTCGGCGTAATCTTTTATACGGATTACGCCGTTGTCTTTCGTTCCTATCCACAGGTTGTTCAGCGAGTCGGTCAGAATAGACCGTACCGGTCGCTGTTTCCTGACCGGAAGTTGAGAGAGCAGCAGGTTGTGAAAGCTGTAATCGTCTTTTGTCCACGCATACACACCCTGTCCGTCCGTTCCAATCCAGATAATATCCTGTATCTCGTCTTTCCAGAGAGAGAACACGCCGCAGTTCACGTCAATCTTCTCCTCTTCGTACCGGTTATGAAACAGCAGGCGAACGAGGCCGTTGGTTTTGAATCCGACCAGTATGTCGTCGTGGTCGAATATGACGGACGAGATGTCTCCGTTTTCTTTCAGGAGCGTGGAGATGTCCCTGATAAATGTCTTCTTCCTGTCGGCATCAGTCTTATACAGGCAACCGGCGCTGTCTACAAACAGGATTTGTCCGTGGCAGAACGAGGTAAACAGTATGGGGCAGGGGTGGTAATAGTCGGGATGTCTGCTGATTTCCGGCGGGCCGTTCTCCGGAAAAGAGACCGTGTACTTTTCCAGCTTTCCCTTGCTGTTAATCCATACCGTATCTTTCGCATCCACAAAAAGGCCGCGCAACTGGCTGTAAGTAAACTCCGCGTCAATCGGCAAATCGGTAAACGAATGGCTCGTTTCGTCGTACACCGACAGGGACGTGTCTTTGCCAAGCACATAGAAATGTCCTTCACTGTCGTTGGCAATGCAGGGATTTTCCTTGAACTCGCTGTGATATTCGATGACGGTATTTTCACGTTTCGAGAGTTTGTTAAGTCCGCGTGTCGTGCTTATCCAGAGGTAGTTTCCTTCCGTTTCGACAATATTCAGGATGACATTGCTCGAAAGGCTGTACCGGTTGTTTATGTCGGGCTTGTAGATGTAGATATTGCGTCCGTCGTACATGTTTAATCCGTCGAAAGTTCCGATCCACAGGAAGCGCCTGTCGTCCTGAAACAAGACACATACCGAACTGTTGGAAAGTCCGTTTTTGCTGTTTATCTGCCTCAGATTGTATGCGTCTGCATATATTGAAAGCAAAAGAAAAAAAATGATATAGACTGTTTTCTGTTTCATGGTCTCTAATATTAGCTGCAAATATAGTGAATGTTTGTGACAGTTTTCGCTGCGGGTTAAATTTTTTATTGTATATACCTTTCCGGTAAAAGGTATATACGTTTCGAGTAAGGTTGGAGTGCATCTTGCAAGCGCCGGAACGCATCTGTTATGATGGGGAGCTACGGCTCGATTCCAAGTATCAGAAGGGGAACAGGAGGATTGTTGCGACCCTGCCGCAGGATGTTGTAAACTTCTCCTTCATAGTACGCAATGCCGCTACTCATTTGAGACTGCATCTTTTTAGTCGGCAAAACTTCGATTCCCAAATTGATTACGCCGCCTGAATAGAAAAGCAGATGTTTGACAAATAAATCGAAGGCGACAAAAGCATATTTGCCGAATTGCACTTCCACGGCAATTTGTTCTTTCACGAAATCAGTTTGTTTGTATGAAGAAATCGGCTCGCTTATTCCGTTCGAGAGCAGGTAATCCTTCTGCCTGTCGTAGGGTAATGCTACGAGTTCGGGCAGCAGTTTGCGGTCTGTGGTGATGTAATATTGATACCGCTTTTCATACCAGCCCAGCCTGTTGAATTTTTCATTGAATGCTTTATTGAGGTCAATGGGACTGTAAAGCATTTTCCCCGGCATTGTTTTCTCTTTGCTTTCTTTGGTTAGCAAACTGTGTGCATCAATGCTTTCGATGGTGGAAACGATTTCCCTGTAAAGATTTTCGTAATGAACGATCAGATACTCCTCTCCGTTCAAATGTGAATATTTTTGCGTTATTTTCATGCTGATAAATAGGGTCAATAATTGTTTGCTATTTTGAGTTGTATCCATTCCGCAGGCATTTGAGCTACTTTTTCCTTACCTGTCGGCTGATGTATTTCTTTTGTCATGGGTCTGAGGTTCAACGTTCCTTCCTTCAAACTCTCTATGCGTTGATTTGCTATTCTGCAATAGGTTTCTTCCTTTTCTATTCCGATTGCGTTGCGATTGTTTTTTATTGCGCCCAATACGGTAGAGCCGACGCCGGCAAAAGGATCGAGCACCCAGCTGTCTTCGTCGGTAAGCGCCAAAACACAGCGTTCGACAAGTTCGTCAGGAAATTGGCACGGATGTTCGGTTTTCTCCGGATGATTTGATTTTACATTCGGTATATTCCACAGGGCGCTATCCCAATCCTGTTCCATTATTTCCCATATATCACCCGGATTTTTGCCTAACGGATTTCCTGACAGTTCGCCTTTCCTGATTCCCTTGAAGTGTCGTTTACCGGGGTATTTGGAGGGCACTCTGACGCTGTCCAGATTGAAAATATAATTATCCGTTTTGCTGAACCACAAAATGGTCTCATAGCGCCCGCTAAAACGGTTGCTTGCATGGAGACCGTGACCGAAATACCAGATAATCCGGTTTCTTAACTTGAGGCCATGCTTCTTGAATATCTGATAGTAGTATATGTCCAATGGGAATACTTCGCCTTTATCCACATAATTCCCCACCTGCCAGCAAAGATTGCCTTTGTCCGAAAGCGTCCTCACAAGTTCGCGTATGATTTTCTCCTGTGTCTCAAGATACTTTTCGATGCTTGTCTTGGTTTCGTAAGATTTGCCGACGTTGTATGGAGGCGAGGTCAAAATGAGATCAAACTTGTTGTTCTCCGTTTTTTCGAGAACAGACAAACAGTCGTCGTTCCTTATTTCTACGTGAGTTCCGGAACTGACATGGTTAAATAATGACATTTGAGTTTGCATATTTCTATTGTTTTTTATGCGGCAAAGGTAATCATTTATTTCGTCAAAATTATCAGGATCGACAATCGAATATTATTTCCATTCTTGAAACATCTCCTATATCCTGTCCAGGACTTTTTCGATAAGAGCGGGGAGGGCGTTTTTGTAGTCGGGATTCATGTTTTTGTCGATACGGCCGGCAATAATGCAGCACACCGTCAGGGCGCGGTGTCCCATTAAGGCGGCGAGGGCGGCGAGGGCGGAGCTTTCCATTTCGTAATTTGTGATGCGGCGGCCGTCGCATATAAAAGATTCAATCTTGCGGTTCAGTTCGGGGTCCGACAGTGGGAGACGGAGTTCGCGACCCTGCGGGCCGTAGAATCCGTTGGCCGCTATGGTTATGCCCCGCAGAATGTCGTCGCCCGCTATCTGTTCGAGCAGCCGCTTGTCGGCCGAAACGACATACGGACGGACGCCCTCGATATTCCAGTCCAATTGGCGGACAATCTCGTCTTCGAGCCGCATGTCGCGTATTTTGTAACTGTCGCGGTAGAAATAGACGACGCCGTCGAAGCCGGCGGATTTTTCGGCAGCCACGTAAGAGCCGACCGGAGTGAACGGCTGCAGACCGCCCGACGTGCCGATTCGCACCATTGTCAGCTGCCGGTGAACCGGCCGGACGGTGCGGCTCTCGAAGTCGATGTTTGCCAGCGCGTCGAGTTCGTTTACGACAATGTCAATATTGTCGCATCCGATGCCGTGCGATACGGCGGTGATGCGCTTGTTTTTGAACGTACCGGTGACGGTGTGAAATTCGCGGTTACGGACGTCGCACTCCTTCGTGTCGAAGTATGCGGCAATCGTCGATACACGTTCCGGGTCGCCGCAAAGAACAATACGGTCGGCGAGCTGTTCCGGTCTTGTATGAAGATGGAACACGCTGCCGTCCGTATTGATAATCAGTTCCGATTCGGGGATTGTTCTCAAAGCCGCGGGCGCTACGTTATGGGTTTGCTTTGCGACGACGACGGTTTCGAGATCGATTCGCGCATCGACGTGTCCGCCTCGATGTTCTTCATCCGGTAATAGTCCATGATACCCATGTTGCCGCTCCGGAATGCTTCAGCCATGGCTTTCGGCACTTCGGCTTCCGCTTCGATAACCTTTGCACGCGCTTCCTGAGCTTTCGCCTTCATTTCCTGTTCGAGGGCGACGGCCATTGCGCGACGCTCCTCCGCCTTTGCCTGCGCGATGTTCTTGTCCGCCTGCGCCTGATCCATCTGCAGCACGGCGCCGATATTCTTGCCGATGTCGATGTCGGCAATGTCGATGGATAGAATTTCGAAAGCCGTACCCGCGTCGAGACCCTTGCGAAGCACGAGTTTAGAGATGGAATCCGGATTTTCGAGGACGCTTTCGTGGTTGTCGGCCGAGCCGATTGACGACACGATGCCTTCGCCCACGCGGGCAAGAATCGTTTCCTCTCCAGCGCCTCCGACCAATTGCTTGATATTGGCGCGGACGGTGACGCGAGCCTTTGCAATCAGCTGGATACCGTTCTTGGAAACGGCCGTCACGGGCGGCGTGTCGATGACTTTCGGGTTAACCGACATCTGTACTGCCTGAAACACGTCGCGACCGGCAAGGTCGATAGCCGTAGCCATCTGAAAACTGAGGTCGATGTTCGCCTTTGAAGCCGAGACGAGGGCGTGCACGACCCTTTCGATGTGTCCGCCTGCGAGGTAGTGAGCTTCGAGTTCGTCGCGCGTCAGAGTTTTAAGACCCGCCTTGTGCGCCTCGATCATGGCGCGGGTAATCACTCCGGGCGGCACTTTACGTATACGCATCAGGAACAGTTGAATCAGGGAAATGTTTACCCCCGATACTTTAGCCGAAATCCACATCAGGAAAGGCACATAGTAAAAGAATATGCATAGCAGAACGAACGCTACGCCGATAATTAAAAGTAATAAGTAATCCATAGTCTTTTGAGTTTTATTGTAAAAAAATTATATTGTTTCAACCAGTACGTTGTAGCCGTCGATGCGAAGGATGACGACTTTGGTGTTTTCGTCGATAAAGTCGCCGACTGACTTGGCTTCGACGGTGATGCCGTTAAACCGCGCTTTGCCGATAGGTGCAAGCCGCGAGAGGGTGATGCCTTCGTCGCCGACGGACAGCGCCATGTCGCGCGGCGAGGCGACGGTCGAATCGATGTCCGTTTTGAGCGAGACGCGATTGAACGAATTGGAGCGCAGCAGCCATAAGAAAGCGCCTCCGAAAGCGACAATGGACGAAGCCAGAGTCACGTTTCCGGTCATAGCGCCGATAGAATATGCAAACCATAATCCGCCGACGGCAAACAGTGCGCCTCCGACGCCTGCGATAGTGATGCCCGGCAGAAGAAAAATCTCTGCAAGGATGAGGAATATTGCAGAAGCCATCAGAAATACGATAATTATAATATCTGTTACCATAATAAACGGTTTTAAATTCAATATTTGACGCCAGTGCGTCTGTTTTCGGCGTTTCGCGCCTTTTTTTCCTGCTCTCTCGACTTGTTTCTCAGGTCATACAGCTGTTCTTCGGCATTCAGAATGGCATTGCTGATCTGTTTGCGTGCGGAAGAGCTGCCGTTTGAATACGAGGCGCGTATCTCTTCAAGTTTGCTGTTCAAACTCTCGATTTGTTTGTTTATATCGACTACTTCGGAGTACAGCTTCCTTGCTTCGTCGCTTTTTATTTCATCGAGGGTAAAGTATACCGTGTTGTCGTTTATGACGAACTCGAAATCGTGTTCTTTCCGCACTTCCTTGTTCGTCATGTCGGTATAGGCAAGTTTTATCAGTTCGGAATAGTCTGCGCCATCCTTCCATGTATCCCTGATCGAGACAAGCAAGGCGCGGCGAATCCTTTCGTCGGGGTCCTCGATTGCGTCGATGCGTTTGCGCGAAGGGTCGGGGATGAAAAGGTAGATACACACCTTGTCGTCAGGCTGGTTGCGGTCGGAAACAAACCATCCCGTGCCTTTCGATTCGTCGATGACCATCATGTAATCGTTTGAAGGCGAGTTGAAGGGCATACCCATCTGTTCGGGCGTAAGATACGAGTTCGAGTTCGTGTTGTATCGCGTGACAAAAATGTCGTATCCGCCTATCGATTCGGCGCTGTTGGACGCAAAATACATTGTTATTCCGTCGGACATGACGAAGGGATAGTTGTTGTCCTGATCGATTTCGGGCAGCAGGATTTTCTCGTCGCCCCATGCGTCGAGCAGTTTCGTCTGCGAAAATATCGAGTAACGACCGTTTGCGGAAGGATGGGCATAATAAATCTTATCGCCTTTTTGGTTGGTGTAGACTACGGAAGCGATGTTTTTTCCCTGTCCGAAAAAGTTGTTGTAAGTCGTAAGCGAGCCGCTTTCCTCGCTAAGGCTGTATGCGTTGAGGAAGGCGTTTTTATTTACCACGACACTGTCTATTATCTGCACGTCCTCGGTTTTTTCCTGCATCCTGAGCAGGTTGCGCACCTGATCGAGTTTCAGCGTCGATTCGGTGACGTCGTCCTTGGTTTTATGTTGCAATTCGATATATCCTTCCCACATCTCGATTGCCTTGTCGAAGCGGTAAATATCGGTATACAGGCGGGCAAGATAGAGGTACGACCCCATCACTTTTCGCTTGTTCGCCTCAAGCAGATATTTCTCTGCCGATACCAGATCGCCGGTTTCATAGCAGCATACGCCATACCATTGGCTGTATGACGAATTGTTGGGCGACTGTTTGACGAGTTTCTCGAATGCCGGTTTAGCTCCCTCGTAATCGCCTTCGCTATACATAATCTTTGCCTGATCAAGGCTTTGTGTGAAACCCTGACTGCTAACAAGTAACAGGAAGAAAATAAAAAAAGCGTTTCTAAAAGTCGGTCTCATTGCCATTTTCATAAAACATAATCTATAATGAGTTTGTAAAGGTAAGGATAATAATCCGACAAATGCGTTAAATAAATATAAATTATTTGGGATTTTTCAACACCGAATTGATATGACTGATGATATCCTCTTTATTATCAGGATTAAACCATGAAATATCGGGGTCGTTTTTAAACCATGTCATTTGTTTTCGGGCATAGATGCGCGTGTTGCGTTTGATTTTTTCGACAGCTTCGCCGAGCGTATAAACGCCGTCGAAGTAGAGGAACAGTTCTTTGTATCCGACCGTGTTCAGAGCGTTCAAGTTCCGCATCGGGTATACATTCCGGGCTTCTTCGACAAAACCGTTTTTTATCATCTCGATCACCCGCCTGTTGATTCTTCCGAACAAGTCTTCCCTTGGGCGGACGAGACCGATCTTGCATATTCGGAAAGGGCGTTTCTTGACTTTTCGCGTGCGGAACGATGAATACGGCTTGCCTGTCATGCGGCATATCTCAACGGCATGAATGACGCGGCGGTAGTTTATGCGGTCTACTTCTTCATAGTGCACCGGGTCGGACTGTTTGAGTTCTTCGAGTAGCGATATAAGTCCGTGGCTGTTATATTGTTCCAATACGGCGTTGCGTATTTCGGGCGTCACTGTTGGCATGTCGTCGATACCCTTACAAACGGCGTCGACGTACATCATGGAGCCGCCGCAGAGAAGCAGTTGCGGTTGCTCCCGGTGAAGTCTGTTAATCAGCGATACGGCTTCTTCCTCGAATACGCTTGCACTGTAATAGTCCGTAACCGAATGAGTCGCTATGAAATAATGCTTGACAAGCGATAACTGTTCGTCGGTAGGAGCAGCCGTACCAATCGGCAATTCACGGTAAATCTGTCGCGAATCGGCTGATATGACAGGGCTTCCCAGATGGCGGGCGATGTCGAGGCTCAGCGCAGTTTTTCCGATGCCTGTCGGTCCGACCAGAACAAAGAGAATGTCCATTCAAAAGCTGTCGTTCCGTTCTCCGGGCAAACTGTCTTCCAAGCCATCGAGACCGACCAGACCTTCAAGTTCTTCTTCGTCGTACTGGTCGTCGCCGTAGAAGTTTTCATCGAGGTCGGTGATGATATCTTTTGCCGTATCGTCGAAGTCGATGAATTGTTTCGGCGGCAGCCCTGTCGATTTCGTACAGACAGGCGCTTCGAGGTCTTTGCCGGTGATTATTTCGCGCAGCTCGATGAAAAAGACGCGCTCGCTCATCTGGTCGAAGATGTAGATCAGTTTTTGCCGTTCTTCTTCGATAAGTTCTTCGAGGAGCGTTTTCTCCATCACATAGCAATCTTCTTCGGATGACGTATCCATCTCGATAAGAGTGACTTCTTTTAGTTTACTCCAGTCGTCGTCGCAGACAAAGAACGAATACAGTTGTTTGTCGTCATATCCTGTCGATTTCAGGATTTCATTATGAAAATCAAGAAACGTCGATTGCGAGCTTATCTGAATCTCTCTTTTAAAGTTATCAACTTCGTCTGACAATAATAAAAATCTGTATACCATAATATTTAATCTAAAAATACGATGCGCAAATATAAGAAAAATATATACTAAAAAACAAAAAGTAACGAATATTTTTTCAATCGTCGATAGAGCCTCTTACTATTCCTCGTTTCGATGTCTTGATGAAATTGAGTATAAGGTCGCGTTCGACGCTCTGTTCATATTCCGTTTCTATTGCATTGAGGGCTTCGGTGTTGTTCAGTCCGCGCGTATAGAGCGTCCGGTAGATGTCCTGAATCAGAAACACCTGTTCGTTGGTGAAGCCGCGCCGGTGCAGTCCCACGATATTGATGCCGCAGTAAGCGATAGGCTCGCGTCCGATAAGCGTATACGGCGGGATGTCTTTTCCAACGCGCGAGCCGCCCTGAATCATGACATGCTTCGATATGGAGGTGAACTGGTGAACGAGCGAGCCTCCGCTGACGATGGCGTAATCGTCGACTTCGACTTCGCCTGCAAGTTGCGAGCTGTTGCCTATGATTACATTGTTTTTGACCACGCAATCGTGTGCCACATGTGAGTAAGCCATGATGAGGCAGTTGTTACCGACGACGGTTTTTCCTTTCGAGGCTGTACCCCGGTTTACGGTGACGTATTCGCGTATTGTAGTATTGTCCCCGATTTCAGCGGTCGATTCTTCGCCCTTGAATTTCAGGTCTTGCGGAACACCGGCAATGACGGCTCCGGGAAATACTCTGCAACCGACGCCTATACGTGTTCCGTTGAGGATTACCGCGTGCGGATAAATTTGACAGTTATCTCCTATTACAACGTCTTTTTCAATGACCGCAAAGGGTTCGATCGTCACATTTTCCCCTATTTTGGCTTCCGGATGAATAACGGCTAATGGTGAGTGCATATATTATTTGTTTTTAATGATTTGTGCCATAAATTCGGCTTCGCAGACGACTTTTTCTCCCACAAAAACGTAACCTTTCATTGTCGAAATATTCCGCCGTATCGGAGAGAGCATTTGCATTCGGAAGATAAGCGTGTCTCCGGGTACGACTTTCTGGCGGAATTTTACTCCGTCGATTTTCATGAAGTACGTCGAATATCTTTCCGGCTCGCTTGCCGAGTTAAGTACGAGAAGGCCGCCTGTCTGCGCCATTGCTTCGACAAGCAATACTCCCGGCATAACCGGCTCCTGCGGAAAATGTCCTTGAAAGAACGGCTCGTTTACGGTTACATTCTTTATTCCTACAATGTAATCGCCTCCGATCTCTATTATCTTGTCCACCAGCAGGAACGGATACCTGTGCGGCAATAGCTCGCGTATGCGGTTTATGTCCATCACAGGCGCTTCCGAAGCGTCGTATATGGGAGCTTGAATGTCGTTCAATTTAATATCTTTACGTATTAAACGTGCAAGTTGGTTATTTATTTTATGACCGGGCTTGATTGCTATGATATGACCTTTTATCGGCTTGCCTATCAGCGCCATGTCTCCTATCACGTCAATAAGTTTGTGACGTGCAGGCTCGTTGGGAAAGACGAGCGGCTTGTCGTTGATATAGCCAAATTCCTTGACGTTTTTGTGCGGCAGGCCTAACGTGTCGGCTATTCCGTCCATTTCGCCCTGCTCCATTTTCTTGTCGTAAATCACAATCGCGTTATCGAGGTCGCCGCCTTTGATGAGGTCGTTTTGCAAGAGCATTTCGATTTCGCGGAGGAATACAAACGTGCGCGACTCTGCTATTGTAGAATGAAATTCGTTTATGTCGGCGAGCGAGGCAAATTGATTCGGCAGTACCGGCGACTCGAACTCGATAAGAACGTCAATCCTTAGCTTGTCGTCGGGTAGAATGACTAACGAAGAGCCTGTTTTTTCGTCTTTTACTTCGATTTTATGACGTACAATATAGTAGTCTTTAGGCGCGTTTTGCTCGACTGTTCCCACTCTTTTTATGTTTTCGGAGAATACGCCGGCGCTGCCTTCGAGGATAGGTATTTCGGGAGCGTCTACTTCTATCATGCAATTATCTATACCCCACGCATACAGGGCTGCAAGTGCATGTTCGACGGTGCTTACCTGAACTTCGTTTCTCGACAGAACGGTACCTCTTTGCGTATTCGTGACATTCTCGGCCAAAGCGTCTATGACAGGCTCGCCTTCGAGGTCGATGCGTTTAATTTTATATCCGTGATTTTCCTGTGCAGGTTTGAACGTTACGTTTATATTCAAACCGGTATGCAGTCCTTTACCTTTCAATGAAAATTCGGAGCCTAACGTTTTTTGTTTCTGCATAGTTTTTATCTTATTTATTTTTCTTCAATTCATCAATTTCTTTTTGCAGATTGTTGAGTGTCCTGTATATATCAGGCAGTTTATCGATCAGGATGTTTGAGCGCAAAAACTTTTTGATAGATACGGCAGGCGATCCCATAAGTCTGGAATTTGCCTCGACGCTGTACATTATTCCCGATTGCGCGGCTATCTGCGTCGAGTCGCCAATGGTGATGTGACCGTTCAGACCTACCTGACCGCCCAGCTTGCAGTTGGAGCCTACTTTTGTAGAGCCTGCAATGCCTACCTGCGCCGCCATTGCAGTGTTTTCGCCTACTTCTACATTATGCGCAATCTGAATCAGATTATCCAGTTTCACGCCTTTCCGTATGATGGTAGACCCCATCACGGCGCGGTCGATAGTAGTATTTGCGCCTATCTCGACGTTGTCTTCGATTACCACATTGCCCAGATGCTCTATCTTGCGAAATTCGCCGTCGTTGTTGGTAAAGCCGAAACCGTCTGCTCCTATGACGACGCCTGCATGAATGATGCAATTGCTGCCGATGGAACAGTCTGCGTAAACGGTGACGTGCGGATTGACGACGGTGTTGTCGCCAATCGTAGCATTATCGCCGATGTACGCGAACGGATATATCATACATCCCTTGCCGATCGAGGCGTTTTCGCCGATAAAGGCAAATGCGCCGACGTAGCAGTCTTCGTCGACCGAAGCTGTCGG
This sequence comes from Tannerella sp., assembly GCA_031289515.1. Lineage (GTDB taxonomy): Bacteria > Bacteroidota > Bacteroidia > Bacteroidales > Tannerellaceae > Tannerella. Next base: position 5,973 of record JAITPH010000044.1, on the reverse strand, counting down.
AGCGATGAAAGACGACGAATCGATGCCCGATTTTTTTGCTTTGGCTTGCTTCACAAGGCTGAGCAGCGAGGCAAAAGACGTATACGCATCCGGCACTTTTATCAATGTCGACTTTATTGGCGCAGTCGGAAGGAAATCGCTGTTTACCAATACTATACTTGCCTCAGTCTGATAGATGAAGCGTTCGTACTTAGGATTTGCGAGAAACGAAAGCGTTCCCGGCGTACCTTCTTCTATTTTTGAAAAATTGCCCGCTTTTGCAGTTGCATCTCCAACTACAATTCCTTTTAAAAAGTCGGCAATTTGTTGAGCTGTAAACTCCATTCTTATTAGTTTATTATAATTTCAGGTCTACAAAGTTAGTAAAAAAATGAATATGCCTGTAAAATATGGGAAATAATTCATTTTTTAGACTAATTAAACCTTTTTTTTGACAGATAGCTTTGCATTTCCTTTTGAACGGCAGATGCTGCGTTTCCCGCTTCAATAGCGTAATCTTCACCATTGCCGGCATATATTATCGCCCTCGACGAGTTCACGACAAGTCCGCAATTGTCGTTCATTCCGTAGCGGCAAACTTCTTCGAGAGAGCCTCCCTGCTCGCCTATGCCCGGCACGAGCAGGAAGCTGTCCGGCGCAATGCGGCGTATGTCGGCGAATGTCTTGCCCTGCGTCGCTCCCACGACGTACATCGTGTTATCGGCGTCGCCCCATTTCTGCGATGCGCGTATTACCTTTTCAAACAACCGCTCGCCCTGACTGTCTTCGGCCAGCTGAAAATCGTTTGAGCCGGCGTTTGAAGTGAGGGCTAAGACGATAACCCATTTGCCTTCGTAATTCAGGAAGGGCGTCACGCTGTCTTTGCCCATGTACGGCGTTACCGTCAGGGCGTCGAAATTCATCTCCCCGAAGAATGTTTTGGCGTACATCATCGAGGTATTGCCTATATCGCCGCGTTTGGCGTCGGCTATTACGAACTGATCGGGATAGCCCGACCTGATGTAATCTACCGTTTTTCCGAGCGAAGCCCATCCGTCGACGCCCAGACATTCGTAGAACGCCGTATTCAACTTGTAAGCGATGCAGTAATCAGCCGTTGCGTCGATTATCGCCTTGTTGAACTCAAAAACGGGGTCGCCGCCTCCGTCCGACAAGTGACCGGGTATTTTGTTAATGTCAGTATCAAGACCTACGCACAAGAATGATTTTTTACGTTTAATGTTGTCTATTAGTTCTTTTCTATTCATTTACTTGATTGTTAGTATTTTATATGCTTTTCATTATAAATTGTCAGAGTTAGAGTTCGCTTTCTTTGATTCTCTCCGCATTTTCGGCGACTATAAGGTGGTCGATGCAATCCTGTATGTCGCCGTTCATGTATGCCGCAAGGTTGTAAACGGTATAATTTATCCTGTGGTCGGTGACGCGACCTTGCGGATAATTATATGTACGTATCTTAGCCGAGCGGTCGCCTGTCGAAACCATAGTCTTGCGTTTCGAGGCTATATCGTCGATGTATTTCTGATGTTCCTTATCGTAAATAAACGAGCGGAGGCGGCTCAGCGCGCGTTCTTTATTCTTTGGCTGGTCGCGGGTCTCGGTACATTCGATAAGGATTTCTTCCATTACTCCGGTGTTCGGATTTTTCCACAGATAGCGAAGACGAACGCCGGATTCTACCTTATTTACGTTTTGACCGCCTGCGCCGCTTGACCTGAAGGTATCCCATTTTATTTCGCCTTCGTTTATTTCGACATCCAATTCATCGGCTTCGGGCAGCACCGCCACTGTTGCAGCCGAAGTATGAACTCGTCCCTGCGTCTCTGTCTGCGGCACGCGCTGTACGCGATGAACGCCGGATTCGTATTTCATTGTGCCGTAGACGTTTTCGCCGGTCACGGTAAATATTATCTCCTTGAAACCGCCGGAAGCGCCCTCGCTGAAACTCGAAATGCCTGCTGTCCATCCTTTTATCTCGCAATACTTGGAGTACATGCGGAACAAATCGCCTGCAAATATCGCCGCTTCATCGCCGCCGGTGCCGCCGCGAATCTCGACGATAGCATTCTTGCCGTCTTCGGGGTCGGCCGGTATCAGCAGGACTTTGATTTCTTCTTCTATTTCGGGCAGGCGTCGCGAACTTTGCTCCATTTCTTCGTTTGCCATCTTTCGCATGTCCGGGTCTTGCTCTTCGGCGAGGATGGCTTTTGCTTCTCCGATATTTCCGAGCGTCTGCATATATGTTTTGCGGGCGGTCATCAGACGTTCCAGCTCTTTGTACTCTTTTGTCAGGCGGACATATCTCTTTTGATCGGCGATAACCGTCGGGTCGGTTATCAACGTCGATACTTCGTCGAATCGTCCGACCAAGCCGTCAAGTTTTTGTAGTATTGAGCTGTTTTCCGACATATTATTAATGATAGCAAAAATCTCCAAATTCACTTTTTATGATAAGCTCTTTCGTGTCGCTCGCCTCTATTCTGCCTACTATTCGGGCGTCTATTCCGAATGACCGGCTCACTTCAATGACTTTGTCGGCATGTATGCGGTCGAGGTAAATCTCGAAACGGTGTCCCATGTTGAATACTTTGTACATCTCCGACCATTCCGCGCCGCTTTGCCGTTGAATAATCCCGAACAGCGGAGGCACGGAAAACATGTTGTCTTTCACTACGCGGACGTTGTCGACGAAATGCAGGATTTTTGTCTGCGCGCCGCCCGAACAATGCACCATACCGTGTATATCCGCCCGCATAGTATCAAGCAGTTTTTTGATAATCGGGGCGTAGGTGCGGGTAGGCGACAGGACGAGTTTTCCTACGTCGACCGTCAATCCCTCGACTTTTTCGTCCACACGAAGTTTACCCGAATATACAAGATGTTCGGGTACTGCGGGATCGTAACTTTCGGGATATTTCAGGGCGAGGGTTTTTGTAAAGACGTCGTGGCGGGCGGACGTGAGGCCGTTGCTGCCCATTCCTCCGTTGTACGAACTTTCGTAAGCAGCTTGTCCCGACGAGGCAAGTCCTACTATTACGTCGCCGACTTTGATATTGGCGTTGTCGATTACGTCGCTGCGTTTCATTCGGCAGGCGACGGAACTGTCTACTATTATTGTTCTTACAAGGTCGCCTACATCGGCAGTCTCGCCGCCGGTAGCGTAAACGCCTATTCCCATTTCGCGTAATTCGGCAATCAACTCGTTAGTACCGTTTATGATAGCCGAGATTACTTCTCCCGGTATAAGATGCTTGTTTCGTCCTATGGTGCTCGAAACCAGAATGTTATCCGTTGCGCCGACGCATAGCAGATCGTCGATATTCATAATAAGAGCATCTTGTGCAATGCCTTTCCAGACAGACAGGTCGCCGGTTTCGCGCCAATAAATGTAAGCCAGCGAAGACTTCGTGCCTGCGCCGTCTGCGTGCATTATGTTACAATAATCGTCGTCGCCGCCGAGAATATCCGGGATAATCTTGCAGAAAGCCTTTGGATAAAGACCTTTGTCGATGTCTTTAATAGCATTGTGCACATCTTCTTTTGAAGCGCTCACGCCACGCATATCATATCTTTGATCGCTCATTATTATGTTGATAATCTTTTATTTACGTACTTTGATTATATCTCCCCGCTTTGGAACAAAATCTGTTTTCAGCTTATTGAGTTTGTACAATGTCTTGAGTCTCATTCCGTACAGTTGAGATATGCTGTACATGGATTCGCCTGAAGTTACGATATGTGTTTTAGACTCTTTGCTTGCATACTTTTTCTTCGGCTGCAAGTAGACTATATCTCCTTCCTTGAGTTTACGATCCTTTTCCGTTTCGTTATATTTGAGCAGCACCTTCAGTTTCATGCGCGTATCGTAGGCTATGATGTCAAAAGAATCGTTTTCCTGAGCCGTTATGAAATGTATGCCGTTAGTCTTGTGAATACGGCGTCGCCAGTTTGTAACGGCAGGTCTGGTAGTTTTTTTATGTTCTGTCTCGCTTATCTTGATTTCGTAGATATCATTTTCTGTATAAGCATTGTTATTCGGAACGGATACCTTGTCGTACTTGTATAACTGGTATGTTTCGATTATGCGGATAAGTTTTTCGCCGTAAGACTTGTCTGTCGCATAGCCGCATTTTTGCAGACCGATCGCCCACGCTTTGTAATCGTAGATGTCGAGGTCGAAAAGCGATACGTAATATTTTCTTTTTGCGAGGAATAAAGAATGGTCAAGGTATGATTCCTCGGCCGTCTTGTATGCGCGGAAACATTCATTTTTAGCGTCGTCGTCGTGGCGGATAGTTCCGCCAGTCCAGTTTTCCTTGCATTTGATGCCGAAGTGGTTATTAGCCAAACGGGCGAGCCGACTGTTGCCGGCCGCAGATTCAAGAAGTCCCTGTGCAAGAGTTATACTTGCCGGTATCTTGTATTCCTTTTGTTGCTTTATCGCTAATGCTTTATATTTAGTAATGTATGCGTCAAATAAGGGCGCTCTCGTTTGTCTTTGTCCCTGTATCGATACCGTATTTCCTAATAACAAAAAACAAACGGAAAGCGAACATATATATGATTTCATATCGTACATTTTAGTAAAACGGCTGCAAAGATATGAATTTCAAATGAAAAAACATTAATAGTGAGTAATAAATTATTATTTCTTGTAAGAAAAAAATCAAAATCGCGATTTGGAAGTCGAAAAAAACGCCTATATTTGTCCGTAAAATCAGCTTGGAATCGTCGGCAAAAGTGCGTTCAGCACTACTTGTTACGGCTTTTAAGGATGTTGTATCCGATTATTTATGCTTATGGAAGAAAAAAAAATTGTACTCACGGCGAAAGTGATGCCGACAGATGAATTATCTTGCGGCGACAGACGCCTTCGCGCGGCGGCTATTGACGCTGCCGGACGCGCTTATGCGCCTTACTCGCGGTTTAGTGTCGGAGCTGCGGCATTGTTGGCGGACGATTCTATCGTAACGGGTAATAATCAGGAGAATATGGCTTATCCATCGGGCTTGTGCGCCGAGCGGGTCGCTTTGTTTGCCGCCGGAGCTACTTTTCCCGACATTCCGGTAACGGCTATTGCTATTGTTGCAATGAGCGGCGGCGAAGTACATCCGCATGTTTCGCCCTGCGGTTCATGCCGTCAGGTTATGCTCGAAACCGAACGGCGGTATGGAGGCGCTATTCGCGTTCTTATGTGCGGTCGCGACGAGACTGTTGTCGTTTCTTCCGTTTCCGGTTTGATGCCGTTTGCTTTCGGTCTTTAAATTAATATCTCGACGTATACCTGCGCGTTTTCGAATCTTACTGCAACTATGTTTACTCCCTTGTCGATGAATCCCGATTCCGAAATGCCGTCATAATACTCGCCGTCGATGATAACTTTGCCCGAAGGACGCAGTACTGTTGCCGATTTTCCCTCTTTTCCGACGAGGCTCGACAGGGTGGGCGACGAGGTGGCGTATTCAAGGTCGGCATTGAGGGCGACTTTTTGAAATATTCCTTTCGTTCCGATACGGCTCGACAGCCACAACATACCGCAAAAACCTATCGTAATCCCGATCAGTACTATCAATATCGAGCGTCCTATTTCGCCGTCGGTCACATATTCAAAGTCGAAATTGATATTATTTATCAGGGCAAGCGTGAGACCTGTAATTATCAGTATCGTCCCCGCTATTCCCGCTATTCCGAAGCCGGGAATGACGAATATCTCAAAGGCGATGAGTATCAGTCCTATGACAAAAATTATTATCTCCCAATTTGCCGCAAGACCTTCGACATATAAAGGCGCAAAATACAGAGCGGCGGCTAAAAGCGCGGCTGCCGACGGAAATCCCATGCCCGGTGTCTGTAGTTCAAAGTATATTCCACCGATTATCAGCATTATAAGTATAGATTGTAAAACAGGACTCATAAGGAAGCCCTTAAAGTTGTCCAACCACGAGGGCGAATATGATTTGAGTTCGTAATCAT
>JAITPH010000029.1 GCA_031289515.1 Tannerella sp. | reverse complement strand
TTCGCACGCTTCGACGAATCGCCGACAAAAACCCTGCGCATCGGCAACAACTATGTTAAGGAATATTGGGGCGAAGGCTCTAACCGCGCTCAAAACTGGCAACGCTACGACATGGGAGGCAACGAATCGCTCAAATTCGAGGAAGGCGTCGACAGCTACGTCCCCTATGCCGGAAAAATGAAAGACAATCTCGACATAACGCTCGGCAAAATCAAGGCTACAATGTGCAGCTGCGGCGCTATCACGATCGAAGAACTGCAAAGAACGTCGAAAATCACGCTTGTCTCGTCTACAAGCATTGTCGAAGGCGGCGCGCACGATGTGATACTGAAAGAGCAGAATTAAACCGCAAAATGGTAAGTTTCCTGCAAATCGGCAATCTGTCAAAGCGTTTCGGCGACCTCGTTCTTTTTGAAGACTTGTATCTGGGCGTGGCTCAGGGACAAAAAACAGGGCTTATCGCGCGAAACGGAGCGGGTAAGACTACTCTGCTCAATATAATCGGCGGCAAGGAAAGTGCAGACGAAGGCGATGTCGTCTTTCGTAGCAACCTGCGGGTAGGATACCTCGAACAATCGCCGTCATATCCCAATGAACTGACCGTTTTGCAGGCGTGTTTTTATTCTCAAAACGATACGGTGCGACTTATTGCCGACTACGAAGCGGCGCTGCTGTCGGACGATCATGCCGCTATCGAAAAGCTGCTCCCGCGCATGGAAAACGAAAAGGCATGGAACTATGAGCAAAAAGCCAAAATGATTCTGTCGCAACTGAAAATAAAAGATTTCGATCAGAAAGTAGAAACGCTTTCGGGCGGACAGATTAAACGTGTCGCCCTTGCAAATATTCTTATCCTTGAGCCTGAACTCATCCTGCTCGACGAGCCGACTAATCATCTTGACCTCGAAATGATCGAATGGCTGGAAGATTACCTGAAACGCTCGACTATCAGCTTGCTTATGGTTACTCACGACCGCTATTTCCTCGACGAAGTCTGCAACGAAATAATCGAACTGGAAAACAGGCAGCTATTTTCATACAAAGGCAATTACAGTTATTACTTGAGCAAACGGTCTGAACGCCTTGAAGCGACGCAAGCTGCTATCGACCATGCGAATAATTTGATGCGAAAGGAATTGGAATGGATGCGACGCCAGCCGCAGGCTCGTGCCACAAAAGCGAAATACCGCATAGATGCGTTCTACGAACTCGAAAAGAAAGCCAAACAGAGGCAGGACGATAAAAATGTTTCTCTAAACATGAAGGCGTCGTACATAGGTTCCAAAATATTCGAAGCCTCGCATGTAAGCAAGAGTTTCGGAGACATCCGGATTGTCGACGATTTCAATTATACCTTTTCGCGGTACGAAAAACTTGGCATCGTCGGCGACAACGGTACCGGCAAATCGACTTTTATCAAGATGCTTATTGGCGATTTGGCGCCCGACAGCGGATGCTTCGACGTCGGCGAGACCGTCCGCTTCGGCTATTACAGCCAGGACGGGCTGCAATTCGATGAGAAAATGAAGGTTATAGACGTCGTCCGCGATATTGCGGAATATGTAACATTGGGCAACGGCAAGTCGTTGAGCGTTTCGCAATTCCTGAATCATTTTCTTTTTGCTCCCGAAAAACAGCACAGCTTCGTTTACAAACTGAGTGGAGGCGAAAAGCGACGCCTTTATCTGTGCACCGTCCTGATGCGAAATCCGAATTTCCTCGTTCTCGACGAGCCGACAAATGACTTGGATATTGCCACGTTGAACGTTCTCGAAGAGTATTTGACCGATTTTAAAGGATGCGTTATTGTCGTTTCGCACGACCGCTATTTCATGGACAAGGTCGTAGACCACATATTGGTTTTTCACGGAAACGCCGATGTTCAGGATTATCCCGGCAATTATACGCAATATCGCTTATGGAAAGCTGCCTCGTTGTCTTCTTCGTCGTCATCATCCGAAGTTCAGTCCGCATCTGCCGGGAAAACGAATTACCGCAATCCGTCGGAAAAGAAAAAGTTATCGTTCAAAGAGCAAAAAGAACTCGAATCCTTAGAAAAAGAGATACCGGCCCTCGAAGCCGAGAAAAAGAATATTGAAGACCAACTCAACAGCGGCACATTATCAATAAGCGATTTGAATCAAAAATCCGTCCGGATAGGAGAATTAATAAAAGAAATAGACGGGAAATCCGCAAGATGGATAGAACTTAGCGACTGACCGTTACTTTAAAGTCTTGAACGATAGTATATGCCAAGTAACGCCGATGGCTACGCAGCCGAGAATTATGCGAATCCATATATGTAATCCCATAAAAATGATGCAGTAGCCTATCGTCAGCCACAGTAAACTTACCGAAATAATCTTTGCTCTGAGAGGTATTGCCCTGTATTCGCGAAAATTACGGATGTACGCGCCCAGATATTTATGGTTGAGCAACCAGTCGTACAAACGCTTCGAGCCTTTGAAATACAGCGCCGCCGAAAGCAAAAGAAAAGGCGTCGTAGGCAACAACGGCACAAAAATACCGATGATTCCGAGCGCCAGACTGACAGTACCGAGAATAATAAAAAATATCTTCATCAGGCAGACCTCCTCACAGGCAAATCATTTGGCATCCTCATAAAAAGTCTCGTCCCAGTCAAAACTCGTGACGGCAACGACGTCGGATTCGTCGCCTGTAAACTGCTCCAGTTCGCGCCGATCCTTTTTCGTCGGACGCCCCAGACCTTTGGCTCTGTCAACGAATCCTGAAATCTTATTCATCTCCAGAATCTCATATTGTTCGGGCGGAGTAATATTTTCGAGATACTGAGGCACAAGTTTTGCTCCCATGCGGTTTCCGGTGACGTCAAGTACGCGAAACGAATACGTGACAGGCGGTTTGCGTACAGATATTACATCGCCGACCTTTATCATTCTCGACGGTTTGACATTCGCGCCGCCTACCGATACCCGGTTTTTCTTGCAGGCATCGGACGCGACGGTGCGTGTCTTGAATATCCGTGTCGCCCACATCCATTTATCTATTCTAACTTCGTTCATTACTTATGATTAAACTGATTCATAGTCTCTTCAGCCCCTGCGAGGCAAAAGCTCCTTACCATCTCGACAGCCTGTTTGACACGTTCGGGTATTTTCTCGCCTTCTTCGTCGGTAAACTTGCTCAGGACGAAGTCTATCTGCTTTTTTTGCTGAAAGTCATTGCCGATGCCGAATCGCAGGCGCGCATATTCGACCGTACCGAGCGTTTCCTCAATATTTTTCAAACCGTTATGACCGCCGTTACTGCCTTTCGGTTTAATCCGCAAACTGCCGAAAGGTATCGACAAATCATCGACCACTACAAGCAACTGCGACACAGGCAGCGATTCCTTTTGCAACCAATACCTGACGGCAAGTCCGCTTAAATTCATATATGTATTAGGTTTCAAAAGTACGAGTTCGGCGTTTTTCACCCTCAATCGGGCAACCGCTCCGTACCGTTCCTCCCTGAAGGCTACATCAGCAGAATCGGCCAATTCATTAACCACTCTGAAACCGACATTGTGGCGCGTACCCCAGTATTCCTCGCCGATATTTCCTAATCCTGTAATAAGATATTTCATTTCAGTAAACAGTAAATTTTAAAGTAAAGAGGAAGAATGTACATGTCGACATCCTCCCTCTCAATATTATATCAAGCAAAATCAGGCAGTTAATCCGTAATTACTTGCCGGTTGTAGCAGCGGCGCTTTGCGAAGCGCGCGTCATCTTAACGATACATACGACTGCATTCTTGGGACTGATAAACTCGATGTTATCAAATTTAAGCTCCCCAACCTTAATTACCTTGCCCAATTCAAGATGGTCTACATTTATTTCCAGTTTCTCCGGAATATTACCGGCTAAACCTTTAACTTTCAGTTTGCGCAGCGACTGATTGAGTTTACCTCCGGCTCTAACTCCGGCTGCATGACCGGTCAATACGACAGGCACTTCCATTATAATAGGCTTATTATCAAAAACCTCAAGGAAGTCAAGATGCAGAATATCGTCCGATACGGGATGATATTGAGAATCTTTCACTATAGCCTTCACTACTCCGATGCCCTTGATGTCTATCTCTACGAGAAAAATTTCGGGAGAATAGATGAGTTTGCGCACTCCGTCGAATGATACCGTAAAATTGGTGACGACGACACCCTTGTTATCGCCTAATTCTACAACCGATTCCCCGGCTCTCAGAATGCCGTTGTATGGCAAATCTATCGGCTCTTTGCCGTATAATACGGCCGGAATCAGGTTTTGTTTACGCAAGTCTTTCGACGCTTTTCTGCCGATTTCTTCTCTCGGCGTTACTTCTAAATTAAATGTCTTCATTGTGTTAAAAATATTTGTGTTACTCAAAATTAGTTCGCTTCCTAATTTCCCATCACACTACGACAGGCTTAAAAAAGCGCCGCAAAGGTAAGTATAATTTCCCGGAAAAACAATCGCTCGTCAAAGATTTTTTTTACGAAGCATATTTTTTATTTCGCCCGACTTTTCTTATCTTTGTAACTCCAAAATACGCAAACTATGGCTATAAAAAGAAAAAAACTGCCTTACGGCACATCGAATTTCGGATCTCTTATCGAACAGGGATATTACTATGTCGACAAGACCCGCTTTATAGAATTACTTGAGAATGAGGAGAATAAAACAGTATTCTTTACCCGTCCGCGCAAGTTCGGCAAGAGCCTGTTTACGTCGATGCTGTCATATTACTACGACATCAATTGTGCCGACAAGTTCGACAGCCTGTTCGGCGAGCTGTACATCGGCAAGAACCCGACGCCGTACCGTAACAGTTATGTCGTGCTGAAACTTGATTTTTCGGGGATTGATAC
>JAITPH010000024.1 GCA_031289515.1 Tannerella sp. | reverse complement strand
ATAACATTAAGCGTAAGACCATTGAAATACATCAAGTTAAATGTAGCAACGATAGAAACCGGTATAGCCAGACTGACTATAAGCGTAGTGCCTATGCGACGCAGAAAGACGAATAACACAAGCACGGCAAGAATCATACCCAGAATCGCACTGTTGCTGACTTCATTGATTGCCTGTTTGATAAATGTGCCCTGATTGCTTATGACTTTAAAACTGTAACCCGGCAGGGCTTGCTGAATGGTAGCCAACTGCTTGGTTATCAAGTCCACGACATTAACCGTGTTATATTGCATCTCCTTATAGACCGACAAACCGATACAACGCTCGCCGTTCAGACGCACAATATTTTCGGGGCGGGCGTTTTCAAATTTCACCGATGCTACTTCGCTCAGGAACAGAGGCGAACTGCTGATGATGTTGCCGGTAGCGCTTGTCGAAGCGCCTGTAGCAGCGACTTCGGTAGGTTTATAACTAACGATAAGATTCTCGAAATCGGTTTCCGACGTAAAGAGCGACGAGCTTTTAACGATATACTGTAATCCCAGTTCGCTCACGCGACCACCAGAAATACTCTGATTATTAGACTCTATCCTCGAAGCGATTTCGTCCATAGTCAGTCCGAAAGCGCTCAACTTGTAAGGGTCTGTCTTGACGGTCATAACATACGATTCGGCGCCCGACAGAGCTACTTCGGCGACGCCTTCGAGCCGTATCAGTTCGTTACGTATATAACTTTCAGCCATTTTCCGAAGCTCTGCCATATCCGTAATTGAACGGTGCGACATGGAAATAAGCACCACCGGGTCGGTGTTCGGGTCGTGTTGAGTTATATTTATGGATTCGATATCCGAATTTTGCGAAAACTGGCTCATAGCTTTCTGGAGGTCGAGAAAAGCCTCGTCCATGTCCTTGTTTTGGACATATTCGACGGTTATTTGCGCTGTTCCGGCTTTAACGATAGACGATACCTGCGTGACGTCGCTCTGGCGGATAGCCATAGATTCCATGTTTTCGATGAACATTTTCTCTATTTCTTCCGGCGGACGCTCGCCTGCCTGAATCTCGATGTAAAGTCGGGGCGAATTGATGTCGGGCAACAAATCCACGCTCAAACGGTCGTATGAAATCTTGCCCAGCAACAGGATTGCCAGCACGACCATACTGATAGTGACAGGATTGTTTACCGCAAATCTGATTATATTCTTCATTACAATCAATTTACTATTTTAACACTTTGACGCGGCTGTTATCGCGCAGAGTTTCGTATCCCCTCGTAATGAGGTTATCATTCTCTTTCAGACCTTCGAGTACCTGAATATTTTCTTCGTCTTCGAGACCTGTCGTTATGCTACGCATTGTAGCCATATTTCTTTCGACGATATAGACATATTTTCTGTTTCTTTGCGACATGACAACGTTTTTGGGAATGATAATAGCGTCTTCGGCTCTGTCGACTACGACGTCAGCCTTTACGAACATACCCGGACGCAGTTTCAAAGACGAGTTTTCGATGAGGATTTTGCCCTTGAAAGTACGTGTTTCGGAGCTGATGGCAGGCGAGATTTCGCTTATGACGCCTGTAAGCGTATCCTCAGGCAGCGTGTAATGAGTGATAAACACAGGCTGGTTTGATTTGACGTATTCGATAGCGCTCTCCGGGAGGTTAATATCCATGTACATACGCGCATAATCCATAATTCCGACCATCGGTTGCCCTTGCGACACGCGGCTGTTTACGGTATAATGCGGCAACGACACGATAACGCCGTCGATAGTCGCCTTGACGTTCATCTTCTCAAGGTTCAGATTGGCGTTCTCAAGGTCGAAGCGCGCGTTTATAAACTTCACTTCCGAGTTACGCACGTCGCTAAGTGTGACGCCGCCTTTTTCGTACAGGTCTTTTTGTTTGCCCTGTTCCTGTTCGGCGATATCAAGGCTTAGCTTTTTCGATTCCAAAGCGATGCCATTCTCATACTCTTTGTCTTCGAAACGGATAATGAGTTGTCCTTTTTTGACGGAATCGCCCAATTTATAAGGCTTGCCTGTTTTAGGATTGGTTTGAAGCGTGTACAAACCGCTCATCTCGGAGTTCAGGTCGACGCTGTAATTGGCAAGAGCCGTTCCTGTGGTATTCAACAACTTGCTGATAGAGCCTCTTTTAAGTTCTATCGCAGACACGGGCGTTTCAATATCATTCTGATTATTTTGAGGTTGAGTGTTACATGAAGTAAGTACAACAACAATCGCCGCGGTTAATAATAATCTGTAATTCATATATTTAATATTTTTTATTTCCAAAGTAAGTTTCTATTTTATGTTGTCTAATTCTCTGACCGGAATAATAGGCGTATTTTTCTCGAAATCATAGAGCGAAGCTATCTTGAGGCTCAACAGGGCTTTCTTATAATTTATAAGAGTTTGCGCATAGTTTTTTTTCTCGTTCGAGAGCTGCGTCTGGAATTGGCTTATTTGCATACCTGTAAGGTCGCCCTCGCGGTATCTGATAAGGTTGATGTCGTAAGTAAGCTGGGCGTTACGGACATTCTTCTCGGCTATATCTATCTGGGTACGATAATTGTCTATTTCGCGCCATACACGGCGGACGTCAAGCTCAATATCAATCTTTTGATTGGCATGTTCGAGTTTGGCTATCGTTTGCGCCGCTTTTTGAGCGTTCACGCGCGCCTTCTTTTCGCCCCAATCGAAGATGGGAACAGCGAAACTGACTGATACTCTCGGATTTTGTGTAGGATTGTCGAACATATTGTTGAACTTTTCATTGTCGCCGATCACTCCGACCGAGAGCGTTATATCGCCTTTAAATTCGTTATTAGCCTTGGTTTCAATCATCTGAAGTTCGGATTCTTCGACGTCGAGTTCGCGCTGACGCAATTCAAGCCGCGAAACAAGTCCGTTTTGGATAGCTTTTTCCATGTCTATCACCACAGGACTGACTTTAATGTCCGACAGGACGCTTATATTCTCGTCGAGCGACATGCCAAGCGTTTGTTTCAGGTTATCCTTGTTATTTTCGAGCGCAACGATATTGGTTTCCACTTTCGACTGCGCCGAAGCGAGGTTCAGTTCCGCCTGATAAAGTTCTTCCTTAGCCGCCAAATCCGCTTCTACCTTATTTTTGATAATATCGTAGCTTTGTTTGGCATTCTCTAGTTCATCCTTGCTTATCTTCACGTCTTCCTGCGAAATATAAACGGAATAGAACTGGGTAGTGATATCGCTTTCGATACGAAGGCGTTGCAGAGCGTAGCTTATACCTGCGTTCTCGTATTGCATCTCTATACGTTTAAGCGCCATTTTCTGGACGTTATGCGTGAAGATAGGCTGCCGCAATTGCAGATAAAGGTTGTTGTTGAAGGCTTTATTCCGGTTGTTTACGCCTTCGACGATAGACTGGTTATCCTGCCAGCCGAAAGTATTGATAAGCGAAACGGTACCGTCGGTGAGCAATATGGGCTGCACCACGCTGAATGTACCTTCGGTATTTAGCGTTTCATTCGTATACCATTGCGAGAGCCTGTTGTCGAAACGACGCGACTTGCTGTACTCAACAGGATTCAGATTAAGCGCGAATTTTGATTTTAACGAAGCTTTTTGCGCGGCAACGTTATACTGATACCTCTCGATATTGAGTTTCGACTGCACTAACGAAGGATTGTTTTCCTCCGCTATTTCCAGAGCGCGTTCTATTGTCAATTCCTGAGCGTTCATCATAAACGATATTCCCGCAAAAGCTAAAAAAACATAACATAATTTTGTACGAAACCGTCTGTATTCCATAGCTATCTATTTTTATATAATTATCTTTTTACAATTTTAACCGCATCGGCTACAACCGATTGTAATTCACATTCGTTGGACAGGACGACCTTAACGGTATCGTCGCTGAAATAATACGAGCCAAGCAAGTTCCAGCCGTTATCGATACGCCGGAGATTGATATAGGCGTCTTCTTCGTCTCTGTCGTATATGACTTTGAACTTGTATTCGGCGTTGCCGCGATTACCGCCCTGACGATCGCCGCCTCTGCCTCCTGCGCCGCCTCCGCCTCCGCCGCCTCCGCCGCCGCCGCGGCCGAAAGATACGCGCATGTCTTGCTGACGAGTCGCATAATAGAACACGTCATATTGTCCGGACGAAGGCACCGGTAACTTCCATGTAGCTTTCTGATTGCCGCTACCGCTTTTTATCACGTAAGCCGAACGGACATGCGTGCCGTAATATTTTTCGCTTGTCGTAAGCGTCCATTGCAACGGCGGACGCCAGTCCGACACTCCCGAATAACGGAACGAAGTATTGTTGTCTTCTTCGAGCCATTTAGGCAAAAGCCCGACTATATCAGGCTTCGACACCTCGAACAGTGTAGAATCCTCGTTATCGACAATCACCTCGCCCGGCGCTAAGAACGATACGTTATTTATGATGAAATCGCCTTCCTTATCAATTGTTCTGTTTCGCTCGCGAATGATGTTATTCAGCGGAATAGTCATAATATTCGGAAGATTTGCCGAAATCAGGGTGTTGATAGTGATGTTACGAGGCGCTTCGTCCCACGTTGAGACAATCTGTTTAGTCTCGTGTGCGGCGATAGACAATTTGCGCTTGGCTTTAGGGTCGTAGATTGCCGCGCCGCGATTGCCTCCGCCACCGCCGCCGCCGCCGCCGAAGCCACCGCCTCCGCCGCCTCTTCCGCCGCCACCGCCGCCGAAACCGCCTCCACCGCCGACGTTTATCTCAATATTGATTATGCCGTCGACGTCGGAATCGTTCGTTATCTGCAATTTTACTACATAAACGTCCACATCGCGGTTGGAAATCAGCATCACTTCCGGCGTTCCGACAACATATACCGGAAGTTCCGTGGGCTTATCCCACAATTTCAACGGCGTTACAAAATCTTCGCCTGCTATCTTGCCCATCGTTTCGAGCAGATTTTCAAATTGCAGGTTGGTAAAGGCATTTTCTACTAAAACGGCTCTCAACGAATCTCTGTATTCCTTGTAGCCGAGATTCCGCTCGCCCGGAGCAAACAGATAATTCGCCTTCAATGCTATCACGTAATCAAGCAAGTCGCGTTGTTCGACATCCGACAGCAATTCCTTGAAAGGACGCTGCTCCATCATCAAATTAGCCTTCTCGCTATTGCTTATTCCGTTTGTTTGCCGGAGCCAGTTGTTCGTCTCCTGCTTGTCTTGTAAATACAATTCTATCAGGCGATTGGCTATCGACCATTCGGACGAGAAAGTATTATATCTGAAATTATACAGTTGCGGGAAGAACAGATACGGATTGGATTGGGTTGATATATTCACTACGCCTCGCGTTTGAGTCCAGTTAAAATTGCTTTCCGTCATCGAAAATCCTCTGACAAACCCATTAAACACACGCATTGCCGCATCAGCGTCACTGAGTTCCCGACCGTCATACCCAGCCCATCTCTTTTCGTTTCCTATTCTGTATTTGAAGTCTGATTCGCCGAACAAACAGCCTTTTTCGGGATAAAGCGTCATTTCCGGCTGCATCTTCTCGTGCGCCTGCGTCCATGTATGAGCATAGCTGTAGAATTGGACAGGTACTTCAACTACCGAAAACCGTTTGAACGAATAATTCAGCGAATATGTAGTCTCAATCGACGTTCTGGCTATTCGTATCAGCGAAGGTATCGTATCGGCGATAGAATCTAAGACGGAAGAGAAATAGTCGTGCCCCTTGATATACCAGACGCTGAAAAGAGTGCTGTCGACTTCGGCGCTTTTCTGTTCGTAGTCGCCGATAATAAGCGAAACGGCCGGCGTCGGGAAATCGGTTTCATAGACAAACAGACTGTCCCTGTCTCTTGTCATAGAGCCTTGCGACAGCGCCGTCAGACCGTTCAACGTCTTAATTTTCAGACGGTATTTGCTGAAATATGACTGCTGCCAGTCCGGACTCAGACTGCTGTATGAAGTACCCGGACGCGGATACCAGTATGTCTCCGGCGTAAATAGCACATAGTCGGGAGTTTGAAAGCTATATCGCTTGTCTATCTTCAAAATTTCCAACGAATATATCTGTTGAATAAATTCGTCCGGAACGTCCAGATAGCAAAATTCTCCGTCAATACTGCCCTCGTATTTCATCGAAAACGTTACCGTATCGCCTTCGTTGATTCTACGCCCGAAGTCTACAACAATTATCTGATTGTCGCGCTGAAACGACAGTTCTTTCGCATTTTCGCTTACCTCGCTCACTTGCAGGGCAGGATTAAGACAGAAAATAAAGGAAGAAGAAGCCTCCTGCGCGATACCTTTCATAACGGCTTCGGACGAAATGGAAGACGGATGTTGATCTACTTTGATATCGTAGGCGTCAATAACCATGCGGGGTTTGTTCAGATAATTATTGTTCGTCTCCATATATGAAGCACGCGAACTGCTGTTTTTCAATATATTACTCACGTGTTTGTAACCCGAATAGATGCCGAGCGAAATAAATATTCCGGCTATGACAAGCCAGCGATAACGTCCGTATTTGGTATTCGGCAACCGTCTGAACAAAAATATCGAAATGCAAATAAAGCCCAATCCCAGAAACAGATATATTAACCGGTGATTGATGAGCGTCTCGGTATTGGTAAAACCAACAATCAAAGACTTCACCAACGGCAAGTTATATACCATATAATCAAAGAGATAGTAAAACTTATCGGATATATAAAACAATGTAAGAGCGATATAACCAAGCAGAATAACAAACGTAATTGCCTGATTTTTAATAATAAGCATAAGGCTGACAGACAATCCGAAGATGAAAACCAGCGTAGGAACGGAAATTATCAGGAAGTATACAATGTACGAGAGCCAATCGACAACGATGCCGGATGCGAGGTTGAACACAAACACCACCGCGATAGCGTAGAAGTTGAGGCGGAAGAAGACTTTCATATTTCCCCAAATCTTGCCTATGACATATTCGGCGTTGCTAAGCGGATGAACGTAGAAGACTTCGGATGTATCGAGCTTCTTGTCTGCTTTCAGAAATTCGGACGACAGAAAAACGGCTATTATAGCCTGTCCGGTATTAAGAAACAAAAGACTGAGATAAGGTATATTCGACGGAATAGACCTGATCATCCAAAGCATGGAGCCGCCACCGTTGTTAATCAATGCAACTATATTGAATATGCACAGAAAAGCCAGAGCAAGCACAAGAAAAACGCGGTAAAACCAGCTTCTCATCAACAGTTTGCTCTCGTACCTTGCAACGGATTTTATATTATCTAACTTTGCCATAATTTTCAATCATTAACCCATCGATTAAGTCTCTGCTCCATATAATACACGTATGCGTGTTCGAGATTCGGCGGATAGCTTTCGGCGTTGTATCCCACGACTTCGTCGGCGACTACCTGCACTTCCCAACCTGTTCCGGACGGTATCGTCGATATCACCGGATATTTTTTGTCTATAAGCGGCAACTCATCGCCGCTAACCTTCATTTTCCATACCTTGCCTTCCGATTCTTTAAGCATTTCCTGCGGCGAGCCGAAAAAGGCTACTTCTCCCTTATTCATCAGCGCCATACAGTTACAACTGCTCGAAATATCGCCTACTATGTGCGTCGACAGAATTATTGTCACGTTTCTTTCGCTTATTTCTGCAAGAAGGTTACGAAACCGGATGCGCTCTTCGGGATCGAGACCTGTCGTCGGCTCGTCTACTATTATCAGTTTCGGGTTATGAATCAGCGCTTGGGCGATGCCGAGACGACGTTTCATACCTCCCGACAGCTTGTTGGCATATCGCTCCCTGACGTCGAACAAGCCTACGCTTTCGAGCATGGTATCGACTGCCTGACGGCGTTTGGAGCCATTATTCATTCCCGACAGCCGGGCTGCGTAATCCAGAAATTCGTAAGTCTTGTATTTGGCGAAAAAACGGAAATCCTGAGGCAGGTATCCGAGTATGTTTCGTATTTCTTTGCGTTGTTTCATCAGGTCGTAGCCGAAGATATTGACTTCGCCGGACGTAGGCTCCATCAACGCGACAAGGATACGCATCAATGTAGACTTGCCGGCTCCATTAGGACCTAACAGCCCAAACATCCCGGTCGGTATCTCCATGTTGATATCTTTCAGTGCATGATTCCCGCTGGGATACCGTTTATTTAGTGAACGAATAGATATGCTCATTTGTAATTCAAGTAAAAACGTATTCTTTGACACGCATTGTCAATAAAGGTTTAATGCGCGACGATTTTTTTTTCTGCTGCGAAGCTACAAATATAGCGATTTTTTTTTGATACTATGATTTATTTTCATATCTTTGCCATGTTTTTAATTCTGTTATCATGTCGAACTTTTTGAAGAATTTTGCAATTTTATCCTTGATCTTGTCTGCCGGATGCGGCAAACAAGACCCTCCGGCGGCATTGACGCCCGCCCCTACCCCTCAGCAGCTTGAATGGCAAAAGCTGGAGTATTATATGTTCATGCACTTTGGCCCGAACACCTTTACCAATATGGAATGGGGAAGCGGCGAGGAAAAGCCGGAAGTGTTTAATCCGACCGAATTGGACTGCCGGCAATGGGCGGCAACGGCAAAGGCGGCCGGAATGAAAGGAATAATCGTCACCGCCAAACATCATGACGGTTTTTGCCTGTGGCCCAGTGCTTTCAGTACGCATACCGTCCGCGAAAGCCAATGGAAAGACGGCAAGGGCGACGTCCTGAAAGAGCTTTCGGACGCTTGCCGCGAATATGATTTGAAATTCGGCGTGTATCTCTCGCCTTGGGACAGGAATCATCCTACCTACGGAACTGACGACTATAACCTGACTTTCGCAAACATGCTGAAGGAAGTGCTTGGAAATTACGGCGAAGTTTTCGAGCAATGGTTTGACGGCGCTTGCGGAGAAGGGCCGAACGGCAAAAAACAGGTATACGACTGGGAACTGTTCAATCGGACGGTTTTGGAATTACAGCCTGACGCGGTGATATTCAGCGACGTAGGCCCCGGCTGCCGCTGGATAGGAAACGAAGCTGCGCGAGCAGGTGAAACAAACTGGTCGAAACTGAACGTTGCGGGATTCGAGCCGGGAGAAAAAGCTCCAAAAACAGGAATCCTGAACAAGGGAGAAATAGACGGCGAAAACTGGATTCCGGGAGAAGCCGACGTTACCATTCGTCCGGGTTGGTTTTACAGTCCCGAAACCGACGATAAAGTGAAGTCCGTCAGTCGCTTGCTTGATATTTATTACAGCTCGGTCGGCCGGAATGTCAATCTGCTGCTGAACGTGCCGCCGGACAGAAGAGGTCGTATTCATCCGACGGATTCACTCCGATTGATGGAATTTCGCAGGGCTTTGGATGAAATTTTCGCCGAAAATCTGGCTGAAAAAGCAGACATCAAAGCGACCAATGTGAGATATAACAGCAATAAATTCAGCCCCCGCAAGATGCTGGAAACGGAGAATTACGATTCGTACTGGGCTGCCGACGACAACGTTATTCAAGCTACAATAACGCTGGATTTGAAAGCCGAAAAGACCTTCAATCGCCTGACGCTTCAGGAATATATCGCTTTGGGTCAGAGAATTAAGGCTTTCAGCGTCGAATATTGGGACGGAGAAAACTGGCAACTTATCGACCGGCAAACGACTGTCGGATATAAGAGAATCCTGTGTTTTCCGACGATTACCGCGCAAAAGATCAGGATAAACATCGAAGACGCCCTCGCGTGTCCGGTATTGAACGGCGTCGGGCTTTATCTGCAAAAAATCACTTAGTGACAGCCGAACGCCGTATCTTCCGTTTCAGGACAAAGAAACATGCGACGACAAAGACCGTGACAGTTCCTCCGATCGCCAATGACGCCGGATAAGCCAGTCCTGCGCCTTCCGGTCTCGGAGCGACAAAAATATACGTCGAGCAGACCATTGTCATAAAAACAGCAGGCACAAGAGCTATCACATATAGCTTTCGTTTCCGGCACAAATAAACGGTTACGGTCCAGAGCGTAAAAACGGCAAGCGTCTGATTGCACCACGCGAAATAACGCCACAGAACGTCGAAATTCATTTGCAGAATAATGAAAGTGAGGACAAAAATCGGTATCGAAATCAGCAGACGTTTCGCGATGGGTTTCTGGTCGATATGCAGGAAATCGGCCGCAATAAGCCTTGCGGAGCGAAGGGCGGTATCGCCGGAAGTAATCGGAGCGGCAACGACGCCGAGTATCGCGAGGAATCCGCCGACAGCGCCAAGCCAGTCTTTGGAGATAACGTTAACGACTTCGGCTGCCTTGTTAGCCGTAGCGGGCAGGTCGGCGACATGCTTCTGCAACGCTTCAATCGAGCCGAAAAACGACGAAGCCGCCGCAGCCCAGATTAAAGCTACAATGCCTTCGGCAACCATTGCGCCGTAGAAACAGCGCTGTCCGTACTTCTCATTTTTTATGCAACGCGCCATTATAGGCGACTGCGTGGCATGGAAGCCCGATATTGCTCCACATGCTATACTCACGAACATCATCGGAAAGATATGCAATGACTTATTCGGATGAATGTTTGCGAATCCTTCGGCAAATTCGGGAATATGAGCATTGTTCAGAAACAAGGCGAGTAATATTCCTACCGCCATAAACAAAAGCGCAAAACCGAAAACCGGATAGATGCGGCCGATGAGTTTATCCACCGGAAGCAACGTAGCCAGCATGTAATAAGCAAAAATCAGGACAGTCCAAACGATAGCGCCGACGGTCGGAATCATGCCCGCGAGCAGCCCGGCCGGACCGGAAATGAACACAGCGCCCACCAGCACCATCAACAACAGCGAAAACAGGCGCATGAAGAGTTTGATATATTTGCCAAGCTCCTTGCCGACCAACTCCGGAAGACTTGCGCCCTTCTCGCGGATGGACATCATTCCGGAGAAATAGTCATGAACTGCTCCGCCAAATATCGTTCCTACGACAATCCACAAAAAAGCGGCGGGGCCGAACATAATGCCCATGATAGCGCCGAAAATCGGGCCAAGCCCCGCAATATTGAGAAACTGTATAAGAAACACGCGCCACCATGACATCGGAACATAATCCACGCCGTCCTGCTGCGCGTATGCAGGCGTCGGACGCTTGGTGTCGATAGCGAAAACACGCTCCATCAGACTACCGTAAATAAAGTAGCCTGCAATAAGAAAGACCAGACATCCGACAAACGAAATCATTTCGCTAACAGGCGTTTAACCGTTTCGGAAATCGTTTTACCTTCAGCTTTGCCCGACAGCGCTTTCGTTGCAATACCCATCACTTTGCCCATATCTTGCGGGCCGGCGGCGCCTGTTTCCGAAATTATCTTCTTCAATTCCGCTTCGAGCGCGTCCGCCGTCAGTTGTTGCGGCAAATATGCTTCAAGTACGCGCACCTGCGCGAGTTCTACATCTGCAAGGTCTGAACGGTTTTGTCCGAGGTATATTTCGGCAGAATCCTTGCCTTGCTTGACCAACTTCTGAATAATCTTCAACGCAGCATCGTCGGCAAGCGTATCATTAGCTCCCGGAGCGGTCTTCGCTTCTATAAAATACTTCTTCACATTGCGCAAAGCCTCAAGCCTCACCTTGTCTCTCGCCAGCATGGCAGCTTTAATATCGCCGCTGACAGTATCAAATAAACTCATAACATTTGTATTTTTAAATTTTAACATTCGTCGTGCAAAGATATGAAATATTTTCGTTGTTTTCAAAAAAGAATACGTATATTTGCACCGAAATAAAAAAAAAGACGTCATATATGGACAAGCAGAGTATCATTAGACACAAAGCCACGTTTGATGGAATAGCGCATTTCATCGGTAACGAAGACGACGGCGAACAGGTAGAAATCCGGTTCGCCCGCGAATTGCAGACCGTGCTGGGATATGCCCGATGGGAGAATTTTATCGTTGCAATCCAGCGTGCGGCGAAATCATGTAAAACATTGAATATAAATGTAGATGACCATTTTCGTGAGGTCACGAAAATGGTCGAGTTGGGAAGTGGTGCAAAACGCGAAGTTACGGACTTCATGCTCACTCGCTATGCCTGTTATCTGATAGCGCAAAACGGCGATCCGAAGAAAGAAGAAATAGCGTTCGCACAAAGTTATTTCGCCATTCAGACCCGCAAAATCGAACTTATCGAAGAGCGTTTGAACCTGATGTCGCGATTGGAAACAAGAGACAAATTAAGAGCTTGAAATGGATACGCTACACCCATCGGGATTCAAAAGATTCTTCGAATCATACTACGACAGATGCTTCCTGTTTGTGAAGTCGTACGTTCATGATGATTGGGTTGCAGAGGATATTTCTTCCGAGGCTCTTATTAAGCTATGGGAAATATCTAAAACTCAGGAGATTGACAATCCAAAAACGCTTCTTTTCACGATAATGAAACACAAGGCGCTGGATTACCTGAAACATGAAACCGTCAAGCAAAAAACGATAGATACGCTCGTCGAATACGGACAGCGCGAACTGGAATTACGCATCTCTACCCTCACGGCATGTGATCCGGAAATCGTCTTTGCAGCCGACATTCAGGACATAATCCGGAAAACGCTCGAAAGCCTGCCCGAACA
>JAITPH010000219.1 GCA_031289515.1 Tannerella sp. | reverse complement strand
ACATCTCGTGTGTCGCTAAACAGATTTCTCCACTGCGCTTCGCTCCGGTCGACATGACACCATTTCGTCATTCTTCCTGTTTGCTGAACTTGTTTAGCAAGGCTCTCGCAATGTCGACTGCGCGCGGGCTTTTGACACATATATCATATATATGTACAAACGAAGAGCATCCGGCTTTTATAACAGTTACTTCCTTGCATTTAAGCCTTAGTTGCCGACTTGTGAAGAAGAATTATTTTCCCCCTATGGGGGAAGACTTTTCCCCCATGGGGGAAGACCGTTTTCCATAGGGGAAGACCTTTCCCCCATAGGGAAAAACTGTTCCCCCACAGGGAAAAACCGTTCCCCCATGGGGGAAAACGTATTTCCAACAGCCGGAGAGTCAAAAGCATAAGCGAAACCGTCATATAGACCGGAGCGAAGCGGAGACATCCGTCTGCCGATGCGGCAGGCTTTATTCCCAAACGGACGTCTCCGTTACGCCGCTTCGCCGTTCCGGCAGATATGACGCGACGGTGCTTCGCTCCGGCAGACATGACCGGAGCGAGACCGTCGCGCCATGTCGACCGGAACGGCGAAGCAGCCGTAAAAAGCGGCGAAGCATCCGTAAAAAAAGGCAAGGCAGCCGTAAAAAAGGCAAAAAACATGTTCTACAACACTTATCGGCTTTTCATGCTGTACAACATACAGAAAAGATATACATCCGGTTTGAATGGGTGTTACTTTTACACTCAAATTTTTTAAATATTATAAACAATAAAAAGACTGATACATTGGAAACGTTAGATTGGATTGTAATCGCATTATTTTCGCTTGGCTTAATCGGCATCATAGTATGGGTCGTAAAGCAGAAGCAGAACAACTCGGCCGACTATTTTCTCGGCGGACGCGACGCTACATGGATAGCGATAGGCGCATCGATATTCGCGTCGAACATCGGCTCGGAACACTTGATCGGACTTGCCGGAGCAGGAGCTTCGAGCGGCATGGCAATGGCGCACTGGGAGATACAGGGCTGGATGATACTCATTCTGGGATGGGTGTTCGTGCCCTTTTATTCGCGAAGCATGGTATTCACGATGCCGGAATTTCTCGAACGGCGCTATAACCCGCAGTCGAGGACGATACTGTCGGTTATATCGCTCATAAGTTATGTATTGACGAAGGTCGCCGTCACGGTCTATGCCGGAGGACTTGTATTCCAGCAGGTTTTCGGCATACAGGAGCTGTGGGGCATAGATTTCTTCTGGATTGCAGCCATAGGACTTGTCGTCATAACGGCTCTCTATACCGTTTTCGGAGGCATGAAATCGGTGCTGTACACGTCGGTGCTCCAAACACCGATACTGCTTTTAGGCTCGCTTGTGATACTCGTGCTCGGCTTCAGGGAACTCGGCGGCTGGGACGAGATGATTCGCATGGCGGGAGCTACGCCCGTGAACGAATACGGCGATACGATGACCAACCTGATACGAAGCAATTCCGACGCCAATTTTCCGTGGCTTGGAGCCTTGGTCGGGTCGGCGATAATAGGTTTCTGGTACTGGTGTACCGACCAGTTCATCGTGCAGCGCGTACTGTCGGGCAAGAACCAGAAAGAAGCGCGTCGCGGCTCGATTTTCGGCGCTTACCTGAAACTGTTGCCCGTATTCCTGTTTCTGATACCCGGAATGATAGCATTCGCACTTCACCAGAAGACGGGCAGCTTCCTGCCGCTCTCGGCGGACGGCACGACGAATGCGGACGCCGCTTTCCCGACACTGGTCGCCAAACTCCTTCCGGCGGGCATGAAGGGACTTGTCGTTTGCGGCATACTTGCAGCCCTGATGAGTTCGCTCGCTTCGCTGTTCAACTCGTCCTCGATGCTGTTTACGATAGATTTCTACAAACGGTTCAAGCCCGGTACGCCGGAGAAGAAATTGGTGGCGATCGGTCAGATAGCTACCGTAGTGATCGTCGTTTTGGGAATATTGTGGATACCGATAATGCGCAGCGTCGGAAGCGTCCTTTACGCATATTTGCAGGATGTCCAGTCGGTGCTCGCTCCCGGAATAGCCGCCGCGTTCCTGCTTGGCATCACGTGGAAAAGAGCGAGCGCAAAAGGCGGCATGTGGGGCTTGATTGCAGGCATGGCAATCGGTTTGACACGTCTGGGCGCCAAGGTTTTCTACAGTACGGCCGACAATGCGGGCCAGAACATCTTCAAATACGTCTTCTATGACGTAAACTGGCTTTTCTTCTGCGGATGGATGTTCCTGTTCTGTATGATTGTCGTCGTTGCGGTCAGCATGATGACGGAAGCGCCTTCGGCGGAGAAGATACGCGGACTTGTGTTCGGCACGTCGACGAAAGAGCAGCTTGCCGAAACGCGCGCGAGCTGGAACCGCTGGGATATTGTCCATACGTGTATAATACTCGGCATTACGGTTGCATTCTATATTTATTTCTGGTAAGTCATGCCGGTGCAAAACTTTTATCGCGGGAATCCCAGGTTTTATGTAGCCGTGGACTGCATAATCTTCGGATTCAACAACGGAAAGCTGAATCTTCTGCTGTTGAAGCGCAATTTCGAGCCGTCGAAAGGGAAATGGTCGCTGATGGGCGGCTTCGTGCAGACGGACGAGAGCGTCGACGACGCCGCAAAGCGTGTCCTGCGCCAGCTTACCGGTTTGGAGGAGGTATATATGGAACAGGTCGGGGCATTCGGCGATGTAGAGCGCGACACGGGCGAAAGGGTGATTTCGGTCGCCTACTATGCGCTGATAAACATTGACGGTTACGACCGGGAGCAGGTGCAGAGCCACAATGCGTACTGGACGGACATAAACGAACTCCCGAAGCTCATCTTCGACCACAAGGACATGGTTGAAAAGGCGCGCGACATGATGAAACGGAACGCGAGCAGCAAGCCGACAGGTTTCAATCTCTTGCCAAAGCTGTTTACCCTGACTCAGCTGCAGACCTTATACGAGGCGATTTACGGCGAAACGATGGACAAGCGTAATTTCAGGAAACGTGTTTCGGATATGGAATTTATAGAATTGACGGACGAAATCGACAAGACGCGGTCGAAACGCGGAGCGCGAATGTACCGGATGAACGACGATATTTACAGAAAAACAAGAAAATTCAAGATATAGGATGCTGGAATCATTGAAAGAAGAGGTTTTCCGTGCCAACCTCGAACTGGTAGAGTACGGATTAGTTGTTTTTACGTGGGGCAACGCTTCGGCGATAGACCGGGCGACAGGGCTTGCCGTCATAAAGCCGAGCGGCGTCCGGTACGGCGACATGAAGGCTTCGGACATGGTTGTCGTCGGTCTTGACGGCAGTAAGGTCGAGGGAGACCTGAAACCTTCGTCGGATACTCCTACACATCTCGCCCTGTACAGGGCTTTTCCGGAGGCGGGCGGCGTCGTTCATACCCATTCTACCTACGCTACGGCATGGGCGCAGGCGGGTCGCGACATTCCGAACATCGGGACTACCCATGCGGACTATTTCCACGACGCCATACCCTGTACGGCGGACATGTCGGAGGCGGAGGTCGACGGAGAATACGAGCTTGAAACCGGTAACGTGATTGTCAAACGGTTTGCGGGGATTAATCCTGTCCATACGCCGGGGGTTTTGGTCAAGAATCACGGGCCGTTTTCGTGGGGAAAGGATGCCCGCGACGCTGTGCATAACGCCGTCGTGATGGAGCAGGTTGCCAAAATGGCGTTTGTCGCCGAAGCAATAAATCCGGCGCTTACCATGAATCCGCTGCTTGTCGAGAAGCATTTTAACCGAAAACACGGGTCCGGGGCTTATTATGGGCAGTTTTAAGTCGAGGCATCTCCTTGCAATTATTTAAGAGATTATTGAATTATTAATATTATATTGATTATGGAAGCATTTGAAAATTATGAAGTATGGTTTATTACAGGAGCGCAGCTTCTGTACGGAGGCGACGCAGTGAAGGCTGTCGACGCACACTCCAATGAAATGGTAAAAGGTCTTAACAGCTCCGGGAATCTTCCCGTGAAAGTTGTATACAAGGGAACGGTAAATTCGTCGAAAGAAGTTGCCGACACGTTCAAAAAAGCGAACTTCGACGATAAGTGCGCAGGCGTAATCACATGGATGCACACGTTTTCGCCCGCCAAGATGTGGATTCGCGGTCTTCAGGAATTTCGCAAGCCGCTGTTGCACCTTCACACGCAGTTCAACCGGGAGATACCGTGGGAAACGATGGACATGGATTTCATGAATCTCAACCAGTCGGCGCACGGAGACCGCGAATTTGGTCATATCACATCCCGGATGCGCAAGCCGCGCAAGGTCGTCGTGGGGCATTGGGACGAAAAAGGCACACAGGAGAAAATATCAATCTGGATGCGTGTAGCGGCGGCATGGGCGGATGCACGGGACATGCTCATCGTCCGCTTCGGCGACCAGATGAACAATGTGGCCGTGACCGACGGCGACAAGGTCGAAGCCGAAATGCGTCTTGGCTATCACGTAGACTACTGTCCCATTGCAGAGCTGGTCGCAGTGCAGGAAAAAGTCACCGAAGCCGAGATTGCGGAGATGATGAAAGAATATGAAAGCCTGTACGTCTTTGCCGAATCGTGCGGTGAAGGCGGCAAGAATCGCGGACAGGTCGAGAAAGCCGCGCGTATCGAGATAGCTCTGCGCAAGTTCCTGAAAGCAAAAGGAGCCAAGGCGTTTACAACAAACTTCGACGACCTCGCAGACGTAGACCAGATACCCGGACTTGCCTCTCAACGGCTGATGGTCGAGGGTTACGGTTTCGGCGCTGAAGGCGACTGGAAAACAGCCGCCCTGTATCGCACGATGTGGTTTATGAGTCAGGGATTGACAAAAGGATGCTCGTTCCTCGAAGACTATACGTTGAACTTTGCAGGCGACGAAAGCTCCATACTTCAGGCGCACATGCTCGAAGTATGTCCGTTGATAGCCGCCGAGGAGAAGCCCAAAATGGACGTGTTCCCGCTCGGCATCGGCGGCAAGAACGACCCCGCGCGCCTCGTCTTCACAAGCAAAACCGGCGAAGGCATCGCAGCGACAGTCGTAGACATGGGAAACCGCTTCCGCATGATAGTAAACAAGGTGGACTGCATCAAGCCGAAACCGCTGCCCAAACTTCCGGTAGCATCGGCGCTGTGGATACCGCGACCGAACCTGGAGACAGGAGCAGGCGCATGGATAATAGCCGGAGGCACGCATCACACAAGTTTCTCGTACGATCTGACGGTCGAATATCTCGAAGACTACGCGGAAATTGCAGGCATCGAATTACTTGTCATAGACGAGAAAACAACAATATCCGAATTTAAGAAAGAGATGCGGATGAACGAAATATATTATATGTTAAACAAAGCATTGCAATAACGTTATGAAATATGTAATAGGACTTGATTATGGGAGCGATTCCGCGCGGGCGCTTATCGTCAATGCGGAAAACGGCGAGACGCTGGCTTCGTCGGTAAAGAATTATCCGCGCTGGACGGAAGGAAAATACTGCAATCCTTCGATAAATCAATACAGGCAGCATCCGCAGGACTATATCGACGTACTTGAGGCTACGGTCGGGGAAGCTCTGTCGAAATGTCCGGCAGGAACGGCGGCGCAGGTCGCAGGCATAGCTTTCGACACTACCGGAAGCACGCCTGCCTTTACCGACGAGACCGGTACGCCTCTGGCTTTACTGCCTGAGTTTGCCGAGAATCCGAATGCCATGTTCGTGCTTTGGAAAGACCATACGGCAGTAAGGGAAGCGGCGGAAATAAACAAGCTGTGCAAACAGTGGGAGCCTGATTATTCCGCTTATGAAGGAGGCATTTATTCGTCGGAATGGTTTTGGGCGAAAGCGCTGCATCTCCTGCGCGAAGACGGCGACATACGGAAGAAGGCATATTCCATCGTCGAATATTGCGAATGGCTGCCGGCGTTGATAACAGGCGTGAAATCGTCGAAAGACATCATCCGCAGCCGTTGCGCAAACGGACACAAGGCTATGTGGCACGAAAAATGGGGCGGACTGCCGGGCGAAGACTTTCTCGTCGAACTCGATCCGTTGCTCCGGGGCTTCCGCGACCGGCTGTTCGAGACGACCGAGACGGCCGACAAACCTGTCGGAACGCTATCGCCGGAATGGGCTTCGCGGCTTGGACTTTCGACGGATGTAACAGTCGCGGGCGGCGCTTTCGACTGTCATTTCGGCGCTGTCGGAGCCGGAATCACGCCTAATACATTAGTGCGTATCATCGGAACTTCGACGTGCGACGTCATGGTTGCAAGCTACGAACAAATGGGTAATAAACTGATAAAAGGTATATGCGGACAGGTCGACGGCTCGGTCATACCGGGCATGACAGGTCTGGAAGCCGGGCAATCGGGTTTCGGCGACATATACGCATGGTTTAAGAGCGTACTCGAATTTCCCCTGAAAAAGATTTTGGCTAAAACGACAATCGTGGATATTGCGACCAAGGCAAGACTTATCGAGGAATCGTGCGACAAGATAATACAGGCGCTAACGGAGGAAGCCGAAAAAATACCTGTCAGCGAAAGCGCGATAATAGCAACGGACTGGATGAACGGACGCCGCACGCCCGACGCCAACCAACTGCTGACCGGCACAATCGGCGGATTGACGCTTGGAAGCAGTGCGCCGAAAATATTCCGCGCCCTTGTCGAAGCGACGGCATTCGGTTCGCTTGCCATCGTAGAGCGTTTCCTGAGCGAAGGCATTCGCATAGACAATGTCATAGGCATCGGCGGAATAGCCTTGAAGTCGCCTTTCGTAATGCAAACTTTGAGCGACGTGCTCGACATGCCGATAAAAGTATGCAAGACCGACCAGGCCTGCGCGCTCGGAGCAGCCATGTTTGCCGCTACGGCCGCCGGAATCTACAACAGGATTGAAGACGCCCAGAAAGCCATGAGTTCAGGCTTCGCAAAAGAATACCGGCCAAACAGGGAGAACGCGATTTTATACCGCGCCATCTACGGAAAATACATTAAATTCGGTACATTTACAGAACAAATGGCCGGAAGCGAACAATAACCTTTTAACAAACAATATTTATGAAATCAAAAACAATATTTATCCTGATGACAGCTTTTTCGCTGTCAGGAATAGCGAATGCGCAAAAAAGCGCGATAATAAAGGTTTATCCCGAACAGGCAAAAGATAATATTCCAAAAGAAATATACGGTCAGTTTGCCGAACATCTCGGAACGTGCATCTATGGCGGACTGTGGGTTGGCGAAAAATCCGGAATTGCCAATATTCAGGGATACAGAACAGACGTGTTGAACGCGCTCAAAGAGCTGAAAATTCCTGTTTTGCGGTGGCCCGGCGGTTGCTTTGCCGACGAATATCACTGGATGGACGGCATCGGGCCTAAAGACAAACGCCCCAAGATGGTAAACAACAATTGGGGAGGCACGGTCGAGGATAACAGTTTCGGCACGCACGAATTTCTGAACCTGTGCGAGATGCTTGGTTGCGAGCCGTATATAAGCGGCAATGTAGGCAGCGGAACAGTCGAAGAGATGGCGAAATGGGTTGAATACATGACGTCGGACGGCGACAGCCCGATGGCAAATTTACGCCGCCTGAACGGTCGGGACAAGGCATGGAAAGTGAAGTATCTCGGCGTAGGCAACGAAAGCTGGGGCTGCGGAGGCAATATGCGTCCGGAATATTACGCCGACCTGTATCGCCGCTATGCCGTCTACTGCCGCAACTACGACGGCAACCGCCTTTACAAGGTAGCAAGCGGAGCGTCGGACTACGACTATAACTGGACTGAAACGCTGATGAAGAACATCGGCAACCGCATGAACGGAATATCTGTTCATTACTACACGGTCAAGGGATGGAACGGCAGCAAGGGCGCTGCCACAAAGTTCGACAAGGACGACTATTACTGGACTTTGGGCAAATGCCTTGAAATAGAAACTGTCATCAGGAAGCATTGCGATATAATGGACACTTACGACCGCGAGAAAAGAATCGGCCTGTTAGTCGATGAATGGGGAACATGGTGGGACGAGGAACCGGGAACTGTTAGCGGTCACCTTTTTCAGCAGAACGCCCTTCGCGATGCGTTTGTAGCAAGTCTGACGTTCGACGTGTTCCACAAATACGTGTCGCGCGTCAAGATGGCGAATATCGCACAGATCGTCAATGTACTGCAATCAATGATACTCACGAACGACAAGGGACAGATGGCTCTGACGCCGACGTATCACGTGTTCAATATGTACAGGGCACATCAGGATGCGCTCTACATCCCGCTTGCAGTGGTTTGCGACAGGATGCCTGTTCGCGAAAACCGCACAATCCCGACGCTTAGCGCTACCGTCTCGAAAGACAGGAACGGCGCAGTGCACATATCGCTGTCGAATATAGACGCCGACGAAACCGTCACGGTATCCGCCGATTTATCTGCTCTGAAAGTAAGCAAGGTAGCGGGCGGAACTATCCTGACGTCCGCAAATCTGACCGATCACAACACGTTCGACAGTCCCCAAACCGTCAGTCCCAAGACTTTTAAGGACGCATCTGTAAATAAAGGCATTGTACAAATAAAAATACCTGCGAAGTCAATTGTTACGCTTGAACTGCAATAATAAGAAGTATTTTTATTACTTTTGCAGTTCAAATATCAATTATGAGAAGAATATTAATTATACTACTATTTGTATGTCAGGCTATAACAATAGCAGCACAGAAAAAGAATCCTAAATGGATAGACAAAGCGGGCAAGGCTGTATTCAAGATAGAGACAACCTCGAAAGACGGCGTTACGAAGACCGGCTACGGATTTTTCATCTCCGAAAAAGGGGAGGCTGTCGCGTCGTACTCCATATTCCGTTATGCGGCGGAGGCGGTCGTCACTACCGCTACCGGCGAAAAATGGCAGGTAACGCATATCATCGGAGCGGACAATATGTACGATGTTGCGCACTTCAAGGTTGCCGTCCCCAAGAAAACAGCCTTTCTGACGACGGCAGCCGCTTCGCCGGCAGTAAATTCTACTGCATATCTGCCTGCCGCTTTTGAAGAAAACGCCGTGGGTCAGGGAGCTGTCTCGGAGATAACCAAGATAAACGGCGCTTACGACTATTACAAGGTAGAATGGCCTCTACCGTCTTCACAGGCGTGTTTTCCCCTGCTAAACGAAGCAGGCGACGCATTTGCGCTGACGCAGGCCGACGCGACGAAAAAAGGCAAGACTTACGGTATTTCGATTGCATATATCCTGAGTTTGCAGATTTCGGTTGCAGATATTCTCAAGCGGACGTATACGGAATCGGAGATACGGAAAGCGTTGCCGACGGATATCGAAAACGCGCAGATAGCTTTATTGCTGTACGCTTCGCAACAGGACGTCGCGACGTATCTTGAAACGTTAAACGATTTTATCGCCACATTCCCCGAACATGCCGACGGCTACGTGAATCGCGCCACGCAATATGCCTATCAGCGCAAAGAACTCGCATCGACGGAAAGCGAACAGTTGCAAATGCTCGATTTGGCGTGGAGCGATTTGGATAAAGCTGCGAAATATGCTGCAAAAAAGGGAGACGCTTTTTATAACAGGGCAAAGCTGATTTTCGGAGTAGCGGCAAGCGACAGCGCCCTTCAATACAAAGAATGGAGTATTGACAAGGCAGAAGAATATATTCGGAAAGCCATTGCGGAGGAAAGCGCGCCGGAATACATAAAGCTGGAAGGCGATATTGCGTTGTATAAAGGCGATTACGAGAAGTCGTACAATTCATATTCTATCGTAAATCAAAGCAATCAATCTTCGGGCATGTCGTTTTATAACGCGGCAAAGAGTTTGATGCAGATAGAGGGCTATAACCTGCTGGAGGTCATATCGCTTATCGACAGTGCAGTAGCCAAAAGTCAGACAGGCGAAGCAGCCGAATACATGCTCGAAAGTATAGATTTAAAGATACAGGCGGGGCTATATGAAAACGCGGTCAGGGACTACGATAAATACTACCTGATGATGGACGGCAACGTTAACGACGTCTTTTACTATTACCGCGAGCAGGCAAAATATCGCGCAAACGACCCGGAAGGCGCATTGAAAGACATTGACAAGGCGATAATGATGTCGGACGGTGCAAATGAAGTGTATTACGCCGAAAAAGCGTCCGTATATCTTCGACTTAAAGACTATCCGAAAGCACAGGAAGCAGCTGAAAAAGCGATTTCGATACAGCCGGATTTTGCATCGGCCTATCGCATTCTGGGAATCGGTTTTATCCGTCAGGACAAAAAGACGGAGGCATGCAATACCTTCAATAAAGCCTATGAACTCGGCGACGCCGTCGTGGAAAGGCTGATAAAAGAAAACTGCAATCAGGAATAAAAATCAAAAAAATAACTCATTAACAACAAAAAAATGAACAGTACAAAAATCATTAGTCCGGCGGCAGACAACATACGAATACTTGCCGCTTCGATGGTAGAAAAAGCCAAGTCCGGTCATCCGGGCGGCGCAATGGGTGGAGCGGACTTCATCAACGTCCTCTACTCCGAATTTATCAATTACAATCCCGAAAAGCCCGATTATCCGTATCGCGACCGTTTTTTCCTTGACCCCGGTCACATGTCGCCGATGCTGTATTCGGTACTTGCTTTGGCTGAAATGATACCGCTGTCGGATCTGCCGAATTTCCGCCAGTGGGAAAGCCTGACGCCGGGACATCCGGAGGTAGACGTTGCTCATGGAATCGAAAATACGTCGGGTCCGCTCGGTCAGGGTCATGCAATGGCTCTTGGCGCTGCCGTTGCAGAGCGCTTTCTGGTTGCGCGTTTCGGCGAATGGATGGCGCATAAGACTTACGCATATATTTCCGACGGCGGCATTCAGGAAGAGATTTCGCAGGGCGTCGGTCGCATTGCCGGTCATCTTGGGCTGAACAATCTTATCATGTATTACGATTCAAACAACATTCAGCTTTCTACCAAAGTAGAAGACGTCGATAGCGAAGACGTCGCCGCAAAATACAAGGCATGGAACTGGAACGTGATTTCGATAGACGGCAGCTCGGCCGACGAAATACGCGAAGCGCTGAAAGCGGCTCAAGCCGAAAAGGAACGCCCGACAATCATCATCGGCAAGACCGTAATGGCGAAAGGCTCGGTCGATGCAAACGGCAACAGCTTCGAGAACACTATCTCGACGCACGGACAACCGCTGTCGGCCGCAGGAGCCGACTATGAAGCAACGATAAGGAATCTCGGCGGCGACCCGGCGAATCCGTTCACCGTCTTTCCCGAATCAAGGAAGATATACGACAATCGCAGGACAGAATTGAAGAAATGGGCGCAAGCGATAGCCGGAGACGAAGAAAAATTCCGCAAAGACAACGTTGAACTTGCGGCAAAACTCGATTTGTTCCTAAGCGGAAAGACGCCGGAGATAGACTATCCGTCTATCGGGATGAAGGCGAATATTGCTACCCGCGCAGCCTCCGCAACGATGCTCGGAATATATGCAAAGCAGGTTGAAAACATGATTGTAGCGTCCGCCGACCTAAGTAACTCGGACAAGACGGACGGATTCCTCAAATATACGAAGGCGTTCAAAAAAGGCGACTTCACCGGTCAATTCCTGCAAATCGGAGTTAGCGAACTGACGATGGCATGTATTATTAACGGTATGGCTTTGCACGGAGGCGTGATTCCGGTTTGCGGCACGTTCTTCGTATTCTCCGACTATATGAAACCGGCGGCGCGGCTTGCTGCATTGATGCGGTTGCACGTGATATACGTCTGGACGCACGATTCGTTCCGCGTGGGCGAAGACGGTCCCACCCATCAACCGGTTGAACACGAAGCGCAGATACGCCTGCTTGAACATCTTCACAATCACAAGGGCGAACGTTCGACGGTCGTGCTTCGTCCTGCCGATGCGGAAGAGACGATATTTGCATGGAAAGCGGCAGTTGAAGCCAACCGTCCGGTAGCGCTCATCCTGTCGCGCCAGAATATCAACAACCTGCCTGCATCCGGCGGTGACCGCCGCAAGGAAGCGCAGCAGATAACAAAAGGCGGATATATTGTAAGCGATTGCAGGGAGAAGCCGGATGTAGTCATGCTGGCAAGCGGCTCGGAGGTGGCTACACTGGTCGAGGGCGCAGAAAAACTCGCTCTGGACGGCATTAAGGTGCGAATAGTATCTGTTCCGTCCGAAGGCCTGTTCCGCGACCAAAGCGCCGACTATCGGGAAAACGTATTGCCGAAGGGCGTAAAACGTTACGGTCTGACGTCGGGTTTGCCTGTCACATTGCAAGGACTTGTGGGCGACAACGGCTTTATTCACGGAATGCCGAGTTTCGGCTATTCGGCGCCGTACACGGTTTTAGACCAAAAGCTCGGTTTCACCGGCGATAACGTTTACAGGCAAGTGAAGGAATTGATTACAGGTTAGTTTTCGGAAACATGAACTTTGAAACTTCAACAATAGGATTGGCGAGCGACCATACCGGCTTCGGGCTTAAAGAGGTAATCAAGAAGTATCTCGAAAAAAGAGGCTTGAAGTATACGGACTTCGGCGCCTGTTCGACAGAAAGGAGCGACTATACGGATTTCGCCCATCTCTTGGGCAAAGCGATAGAAAGCCATGAACTGGAGGCGGGCATAGCATTGTGCGGCACAGGGAACGGCATGGCAATAACGCTTAACAAATATCCGTCCATACGCGCCGGTCTTGCATGGAGCGCGGAAATATCAGGGCTTGTCAGCGGACATAACAAGGCAAACATCCTGATAATACCGGCGCGATATGTAACGGAAGAAGAAGCGCTAAAAATTGTCGAAGCATATTTAGACACCCCTTTCGAAGGCGGCCGCCATCTAACACGCATCGAGAAGATTTTGAGCGCTTAATTAATTGGGAATGACAATAATGGACAATGGACAATTGTCACCCCGCGTATCCGTCATTGCGAGGAACGAAGCAATCCAGATATACAGGGCGCTGGATTGCTTCGGTCCTCGCAATGACGGCACGCGCAGACGGCACGCGCCGACGGAGTACGCGGTCGCAATGTCG
>JAITPH010000218.1 GCA_031289515.1 Tannerella sp. | reverse complement strand
ATAATGGAAAATCAAAAGACGGAAGTCGAATTGAAGTGTTCAATACCGAATAAATTCACAGAGACAGGCATGCCCGATTCTTACATAAGCAATTAAAAATTAAAGCAACGGTACTATGGATAGGTTATATCCCATGTACCGTTGCAATAAAGTCATTGTCAATTGTCGATGACTCAAAAGCAGATTTCCCCGAAGTGTTCCGGGCAATGATAGTCGGGCGAAGGCAGGTCGATCGGACTCCACGTGACGTAATGCGGATTGGCCGTCAAGTCCGCGCACTTGTAGAAGTTGCCGCGTATGCAGTCCGGAAGGCTGTTCGCGTCGAGACCCATCAGTTCAAACGGTATCGCAACCGTGATTTCCCATTCATGGATACCGGTCTTCTCCGCAAAAGCCTCGCGGTCGACCGTCGTATAACGGCGTATCTTCCTGTATTCGCTCGAAGTGAAAGGCGTCCGTCCGTTGCGGTTAGACCCGCGCGCGGCGAGGCACGTTCCGATGCAGTTGAACTCGAAGTTCGTATAAAACAGTTCATCCTTCCTCCGCATGAAAAACTCGACACAGCTGTCGGGATGCACATACGTTCCGTCCTCGTCCGACAATGCGCGCAGCGACATCCCGCGGACGAAATAGTGAATATACAAATCCTTACCGCCGCGCGCAATATCGAAGACGGCAACAGGCCTGTACGGATACTCGCTCCAGTTGACCTCGTCGATGCTTTGCCGCAAAGCCCGCGTCTCCATCAGGGCGGCGGCGCCGGACAGCGAAATGCCGTCCAGTTCGTGCAATACCGGTACTTTAAGTGATTTCATGGCTTTATCTCCGCGGTTTAAGTTGTTTGAAAAAGTCGTTTCCCTTGTTGTCCACAAGAATGAATGCCGGAAAATTCTCGACTTCTATTTTCCAGATTGCCTCCATGCCGAGTTCCGGATATTCGAGGCATTCCACCTTCCGGATGCTTTCGAGTGCGAGGACGGCAGCCGGGCCGCCGATGCTTCCGAGGTAGAATCCGCCGTATTTTCGGCAGGCGTCCGTCACCTGCTGGCTGCGGTTGCCTTTGGCTATCATAACCATGCTTCCGCCCTGCGACTGAAACAGGTCAACGTATGAATCCATGCGCCCGGCCGTCGTCGGACCGAACGAACCGGAAGCCATGCCCGCGGGCGTCTTTGCCGGTCCGGCGTAATATATCGGATGGTCTTTGACGTACTGCGGCAGTCCTTCGCCGCGGTCGATGCGCTCCTTCAGTTTGGCGTGGGCGATGTCGCGGCCGACGACAATCGTCCCGCTCAGCGACAGGCGCGTTGCTACCGGATACCGGTCCAGCTCCCGAAGGATGTCGGACATGTTTCTGTTGAGGTCGATCCTGACGGCGTCGCCTTCGCCCGCACGGCGCAATTCTTCGGGGATGAAACGCGCGGGGTTCGTCTCCAGCCGTTCAATCCAGATACCGTCCCTGTTTATCTTTGCCTTGATGTTGCGGTCGGCAGAGCAGGAGACGCCCATCCCGACCGGACACGATGCGCCGTGACGCGGCAGGCGGATTATCCTTATGTCGTGAGCGAAATACTTGCCGCCGAACTGCGCGCCGAGTCCGATGCCGTACGCCTCTTCGAGGACTTTACGTTCGAGTTCGACGTCGCGAAACGCCTGTCCGCCGTCGTTGCCCTGCGTCGGCAAGTTGTCGTAGTAATGTGCGGACGCGAGTTTCACCGTCTTCAGATTCGTCTCCGCCGACGTGCCGCCAATCACGAATGCAATGTGATAGGGCGGACAGGCTGCCGTTCCGAGCGTTTTCATCTTCTCTACGAGGAACGCAGTCAGGGTATCGGGATTAAGCAACGCTTTAGTCTCCTGAAAAAGATAAGTCTTGTTCGCCGAGCCGCCGCCTTTCGCTATGCAGAGGAACTTGTATTCGTCGCCCTTGACGGCATACAGGTCTATCTGTGCCGGAAGGTTGCATCCGGTGTTTTTCTCCTCGTACATCGTGAGCGGCACGTTCTGCGAATAGCGGAGGTTTTCTTCGGTATAAGTCCTGAAAACTCCTTTCGACAGCGCTTCCTCGTCGTTTCCGTCCGTCCATACCCGCTGACCTTTCTTGCCTGTTATGATAGCCGTGCCGGTGTCCTGACAGAAAGGTAACTGTCCCTTCGCCGAGACCTCCGCGTTACGGAGAAACGTCAGCGCTACAAAGCGGTCGTTCTCGCTTGCTTCGGGGTCGGACAATATCCGTGCGACTTGCTGTTGATGGTCTGTTCTAAGCAAAAAGGCGACATCGCGAAATGCAGCCTTGGCGAGCGCCGTCAGACCTTCGGCCTCTATTTTAAGGATTTCCTGTCCTTCAAATGCAGACGTCGATACATAATCTTTCGTCAGCAGATAATACTCTGTCGTGTCCCTACCCGTCGGGAACGGCTCTTGATATTTAAATTCCATGTTACTTGTTATTTATTTGTTTACTTTTGACTTACTGTTTTTGACTTGCAACTTACTGCTTTTGACTTGCGACTTACTGCTTCCGACTTGCAACTTTTGGCTTCCGGCTTTCGACTTTAGACTAAAACTCAATCGCCGTTTGTCCGGTCTCTACGAGATAGGCATTTGTTTTGCTGAAATGTCTGTTTCCGAAGAAGCCGCGACTTGCCGACAGAGGCGACGGATGAGGCGACTCAAGCACAAGATTCTTTGTTTTGTCGATAATCGCGCCCTTTCGTTGCGCATAAGCTCCCCACAACAGATATGCGACATGTTGCCGACGTGTCGCGAGGCATTTTATCACTGCATCCGTAAAAATCTCCCATCCCCTGTTCTGATGCGACCCGGCCGAATGTGCGCGAACGGTCAGCGTGGCATTAAGCAGCAGCACGCCCTGTTCCGCCCACCGCGTAAGGTCTCCGTTTCGTGGCGCCGGACGTCCCAAGTCCGCCTGCACCTCCTTGAAGATATTTACCAGAGACGGCGGAAAA
Source organism: Tannerella sp. (assembly GCA_031289515.1). Lineage (GTDB taxonomy): Bacteria > Bacteroidota > Bacteroidia > Bacteroidales > Tannerellaceae > Tannerella. Next base: position 8,987 of record JAITPH010000218.1, on the reverse strand, counting down.
GCCGTGCCTTCCTGCACCGAGAAGCAAAGTCCGTGCGCCTGACGAGGCTCGTGATACGGATCCTGACCGAGCAGCACAACCTTGACCTTATCGAACGGACAACGGTCGAAGGCATTAAAAATTAACGCCGCGGGAGGATATACCGCCGAGTGTTTATATTCGTTGCGGACAAATTCGGTCAGCTGACCGAAATACGGTTTATCAAATTCTTCAGCCAGACATTCCTTCCAGCTCTGTTCGATTTTTACATTCATCTTTCTTTATTTTTCGCCGACAAATTTAAATGATTTAATCGAGATAACACCCCTTACACGGGAAAAATTTTACAATCGGGTAAACGCAATCGACAAAAAACGCCAATTCTTAAAATCATCTTCTGCAAGATTCATCCTTTCCTCCTTTTTTCGAGTTCTTCCGATATTTCTTTCACACGTTTGTCGGAAAGAGGATAATAGAACATGCCGACAACGGCGAGGATGCAACCTGCGGCAGGCAGCCAGCTGAGCATCAGTTTGACGCCGAAAACGGCGTATTCCGATTGCGCGACGGCATCCTGTTGATAGCCGAAAGCCGCCAACAGCCAGCCCGACAAGGCAGCTCCGAAAGCCCATCCCAGTTTCTGCGACATCGAAGACGATGAAAAAATCAGACCCGTAGCGCGACGGCCTGTAACAAGCTCCTGATGATCCACCACATCCGCATACATGCTCCAAAGCAACGGCAAAACATAACCGGCGCAGACGGAAATCAGGATTTGCATAATCATTATCATGGCTATCTGATCCGGTTTCAGAGCAAAGAAACAGGCGCTCAAAACGGCTGCAAGCGACATGGCCGCAATGTAAGTCCGTTTCTTGCCGTACCTGTTGGAAAGCGGAGCGGCAAGCGCCACGCCAACCATGTTTGCAGCCTGACCGACGAGCAGGTAAATAGTGGCTAAAGTCCAGTCGAAAGCAGGCAGCTTGTAATTAATCTTGATATAATCGGCGAAATAGAACAATGCGACGCTGTCGCGGATTGCATTAAACAGCAGCGCAGCCAGCCCCGAAGCCATCAGTATCCACCACGGAAAATTGCGTTTAAGATTTATGAAATCCTGCTTTACAGATATTTTTTCGCTACTTTCATCAACAGGTTTCACCCGCTCCCGCGTCAGGCGAAAGCAGAGATAAAACAGGATAGCGCAAAGAACGCCTATAACGGCCACCGCGCCTGTCCATCCTGTCGGATTGGCGCTGACGCTCGTCAGGGCGTCGCCGGAAGCATCTCCGCCGTTAAAAAAATCAATCAGCGGCTGAAACAGCATGAAAGTAATGAAACTGCCGATGAAAGCAAGAAACATCCGGTACGACGAAAGCGTATTTCTTTCGCGCGGATTGGACGACATCACGCCCAGCAGCGAGGCATAAGGCACATTTATCGCCGTGTAAACCATCATCATCAGGGCATAAGTGACGTAAGCGTAAATCAGTTTGCCGGTAGCGCCGACGTCGGGCGTCACGAAAGTGAGTACTCCCATGACGGCAAAAGGTACGGCAAACCATAGCAGATACGGACGGTATTTCCCCCAGCGGCTTCGCGTGCGGTCGGCTATTACGCCCATCATCGGGTCGTTCACTACATCCCAGATGCGGGTCAGAAGAAACAAAGTTCCGACGGCGGCAGGCGATATGCCATATACTTTTGTATAGAAAAAAAGCAGATACATGCTGAATATCTTCCAGAACATGGAAGAAGCCATATCGCCGAAACCAAAACCGATTTTCTCTTTTAACGCTACTTTGTGCATGTATTATGAATTGATTTACCGCAAAAGTAGTTTATTTTTTTCAATTAACCGCATAATATTTTCTACCGATGCTGCCGAACAATAACCGTCGGGCGGCGTATTTAAGCAGTAATCAAGCAATTTGTCGATTGTTGACGTCGCGACGTGTATCCGCGTATCGCTCGAAGCATAATAGATGAAAACCCGACCGTCGTCGGCAATCCAGCCGTTCGAGAAGAGAACGTTGGAGACGTCGCCTACCCTCTCGGCGTCTTGCGGAGAAAGCAGATAACCGGCCGGCTCGGCAATCGTTCTCGTCGGGTCTTTCAGGTCGGTCAGATACAGATAAAGCACATAACGCAAACCGGCGGCGCAATGCCTGACGCCATGCGCCAAATGCAACCAGCCTTCGGATGTTTTCAGCGGATGCGGGCCTTCGCCGTTTTTCAATTCTTTAATTGTATGATAACTACGCTGATTTATAATCTTTTCTTCGGTTATGGCGGCATTCGTCATGTCGTCGACGAGCGCCCAACAGATGCCTCCCTGACTGACTGCATCAATAAAATCGTCTTGCGGACGTGTGTACAGGGCATATTTTCCGTCCACAAATTCCGGATGAAGCGCTACGTTACGCTGCTGATTTCCCGATTTCAGATTCGGCAACCGCTCCCATGTCTTCAAATCCCTTGTACGAATGATGCCTGCCGAAGCCAGAGCGGACGACAAGTTGCCCGCCGGAGCGTCCGGGTCTTTCCTTTCGCTGCAAAAGATGCCGTAAATCCAGCCGTCTTCATGGATTGTGAGACGTATGTCATAGACGTTGGTTTCGGCGTCGACGGTTTGCGGCAGACTGAGCGGCTCGTCCCAAAAACGGAAATTGTCAACTCCGTTAGGACTTTCGGCAACAGCAAAGAACGATTTGCGGTCGACGCCCTCGACGCGGGCTACAAGCAGATATTTACCCTGCCATTTAATAGCTCCCGCATTGAAAACACAATTCACGCCAAACCGCTCCATGAAATACGGATTCCGTTCGGACGACAGGTCGTAACGCCATGTAACCGGCACATGACCGGCTGTCAGCACAGGATTTTCGTAACGCTCGAAAATGCCGTTTCCGGGCAGCACAGGCTCGTTTTTCAGGGCTATTAGCTGTTTATATTCTTTTGTTATCGAATCCAATCGCTGTCTATACAGCATATTCATGTCGTCTCTTGTTATTTGTTAATGACTTGCAAGTTGTCTCTCACTATTTTTCCCCATTCCTGCAATTCTTCGTCTTTCCATCCGTAGAGCGGAGATGGCTGTGAGCCGGGTTGGTCGTCGGCGACTATCATGGAGCATGTCTCGGTCTTGCTTGAAACAGACCATGCAATCCAACTGAGATCGTTTTCCGCCATCCACTTTTTCCATGCCTCCCACTCGACCATGTCTATCGCTCCGTCTCCTGATGCTTCCATACCGGCACATTCGGAGACAAAGACCGGCAAACCTTTCGAGAGGGCATAACCGGCGCGGTCGCGTAGCCCTTTTTTGTGCGTCGCAGCATAGAAATGAAGCGTATACATGATATTGCCGTAACCTTCTATCGGAGAATCGGCGACGACATCGACGTCCTGCGACCAGTGCGGGCTGCCGACAAGTATCAGGTTATCGCCGTCGATGGCGCGGATGGTCTTGATCAATTCCACAGAATAGTCTTTCACCTCTTCCCACGTCATTTCGTCGCCCCACGGCTCGTTGAAAATCTCGTAGATTATATTCGGATAATCCCTGTATCGCAAGGCTACCTGCGTGAAGAAAGATTTTGCTTCTTCAAGGTGAATGCGGTGCGCGTGCCAGTCGATTATCGCGTACATATCGTTTTCTATGGCGGCGTCGACTACCGTTTTCAGACATATCATCGCCAATTCGGGGTTTTGCAGATAAGCGTTATCCGGCTCTACGCCTATTGCAGCTCTGACGATGTTGGCGTTCCAATCGCTTTTCAGCCAAGCGACCGTTGCGGGCGTATAATACTTGGACCACCAGTTGTGCCAGCCGAAACTAACGCCGTGAAGCGCTACCGGCTTGCCGTTTTTGTCGGTCAGGGCAGTTCCCTTTACGGAAAGCTGACCGTGAACGCCGACAAAAGTTGTGTCATCGGATTTACCGACGGAAGAACATTGCGCAAAAAGCGCACATAAGACAGTGATAATCAAATAAATTTTCTTCATATTATTAATTATTTAAGATTTGGCATTTCATCTCTCGTAATAACGCGCTCGTCGGCGAAAGCGTTCTTCCAGTACGAAACCGGGGCGTGCTGGTGTTCCTGACCGTCGAAATTGCTGCTCGACGGATTGTTCGTCCGCTCGTAATCGTACCACGTCATAAACCACGACCACGTAGCGCCTTCGTTCCACTGATCGGGTATCTGCGCGACGCTTCCACATTCGCTCAACGTAATTATCTTGTCGGGATAATGGCTTTTCAGATAATTGTATTCGTCGAGCATCCCTTTGGCGTCAGGCTTGTTATACATGTCGCGACCTATGATATCAACGTATTCGTCGCCCGGATACCAGTCGTCGTCGCCTGTTTCGCTTGTCCAGACCCAAATGAGATTGTTCAAACCCGCGTTTTCAAAATAGTTGTACATCAGCCGCCACAGTTCTTTGCACGGCTCGGCTCCCTTGGCTCCCCACCAAAACCACGCCTCGCCGCCGCTATAACGATTGGTATTGCCCGCCGCTTCGTGTAGCGGTCGCCACAAGACAGGTATATTCTTGTCCTTCAGCAAAAGCAGACAGTCTTTAATCTTCTGCAAATCGGCCATTATGACGGCATTTTCGGGTGTTCCCGCACGAAGCGCCTCACGGATATTGAAATCCGTTTCCGAAGTATAGAAACTTCTGTCGGAGCTAACCGCGCTTTTCGGCACATTCCAATGCCACATACAGGAGACTATGCCGCCTGCATTCCACCAATCCTCGACGACCTTAGTGTCGCCGTAGTCAATCCAGTCGGATGGCGAAGCGAACAAAAAAATGAAATCGAAAGCGTTAAGAGCCGGATATTTGCCTGTATGCCTGTATATCCATTCGGCTTCGTTGATGTTCCAACTGACATTGGCAACCGTCCCCGAAAGGATTTTTTTGCCATAGCCGTCTTTCAGAAAATTGTAAAGACGTACCGCTTCGGACGAGGGATTGCCGACGGCAAGCGTCGATTTTATATCCGTCGGAGGAAGAATGTCAGTCGTAAACATCAGCGAAAAAGTATCTTTATTGAGCTTGCCCGGGTCGGCTTTTATTGCGTTCTCGCCGACGACAATCGTATACGGCGTCTTTTCGTCGAGACGGTTGAGCGTCGCCGTCAGCGTGTCGTTCGAGACGCTGACCTGCCTGACCGATTCTCCGTTGATTGTAATTTTTATCCTGTCTATCAGAACAATATTACAATCGAATACAAACGCGACTTTTTCGGTCGAGGGCGAAACGACGGCGTTATTTGCCGGAATGGTCAAAACCAATCGCGGCATATCCGTCTCGCCGTCCGGCGACGCCTCGCTTTTTTTGCACGCGACCGCCAAAAATAGCGCAACAAGAGCCATTAGAGAGAAAAAGATACTTTTCTTCATTTCAATTTTTGTACTACGTCGTTAAAAGTCTATCAAAGTGACTTTCGACACCGTCAAATTTTGTCCGTTTGCTATTATCGCCGTCGTGCTCCATCCGTCGTCGACCGACAGGATAACATCCAGCAACGCTTGCGTCAATGGTATCTCGTAGGCGTCCGAGCCGGGCGGAACGGTTATCGTACCCCATTGCGCGTCGAACTCCGGCGTATCTACCGTCAAAGTTGCCCAATTAGCGTCTTGCAACTTGATTTGAGCATTGTCGGACAGGCTTGAAAAATAGAATTTCAACATCGACCCGGCTTTTGCCGTCGATAAATGTTCCTTGTTGATGCGCAGCGACATCGACCATGAGAACTCCGTGTCGCCTTCGACAAGCGTCGTTTCGGTTGCAGTCCCTTTCACTATGACGGATATTTTGGATACTATAACGTTCTGACCTGCAATAATAATGGCGGTCGTACTCCAGCCGTCGTCGACCGCAAGTATCTTGTCGAGAACGGCTTTTGTAAGAACTATTTCGTATGAAGTCGAGCCTTCGGGAATAGTGAGAGTACCCCATTGAGCGTCGAAATTCGGGTCGTCAAGCGTCAGTTTTTCCCAGTTTGCATCCTGCAATGCAAGCTGCGCGCCGCTGCCGGCCGAAGCAATGTAGAATTTCAGTATTGCGCCCGGAGCAAGTCCTTCAAACGATTCCTTGTACAAACGCACCGTATTCGACCAGCTTATTTCGGTGAGTTCGTCAAGCAGGACGGTTTCAATGTCGCCCGACCCTATCACCGGAATGGTATATACGGCTTCTCCGTTCGACGAAATCAGTTTCAGTTCCGTGTCTCCGTTTGCATTTCCGGGTATGACGATATACAATTTGGGAGCGTCATGAATGAACTTCACCGACGCGCCGCCCACCTTAATATCGGTCAGTTTATCGCCGTTTGCCACCTCGACCGTCAATACGCCGCCCGCATAAATCTCGGCTTTCGGACCGGGAGGATTGAGAATGTAGCAGAGCACAGGCGCGGTAACTTCCAATTCCTTGCATTCAACCGTTTCGCCGTTAGCCATCGTCAGAACGACAGCGCCCGAAACGGCATTGAGCGGAACTCTAACCGTCAGCTCGGAAGTTCTGGACGGCGTCGCCTCAACGACCAGATTTTCGGCAAATGTGACGGTAGTAACCAAATCGAGGTTATGCCCTTGCAGTTTCAAGTCGGAGCCTGCCGACGCGGGCGACGGATTATATGCAGACACATCCGGTTTCAACGTTGCAATCAACGCCGAAACGGTCTTGCCGCTTGCGGTGTTCAACACCATCTCGCCGCTGACGGCTTTTTCGGGCATGGCGACTTTTATCTCGGTAGCCGATTTTGACGTCGGCGTCACCGCTTCGTCTACTCCCGGAAATGCGATTGTCGTAACCAATTCCAGATTAACTCCCTTAATAGTGATTACGCTGCCGCCGCGCAAACCTGTCGAAGGCGTTACGACCAACTTTCCGGGCATGGCAATACCGATATTGGCAACGGCAACGCGCACACCCGAAGCGGGTATCATCGCGATAGCGCCATCGGTGACGCCTTCGGGAAGGGTAAACGTCAGCGTATTGTTCTCTGTCGTGAAAGGCGTTTCAGCGCCGTTCGGCATCTCCAGCCTGACGATTAAATCAAGGTCTTTGCCGGGCGCCGTAATCACTTCGCCGGGTTTCCTGTCGTTCAGGGTCTGAACGGCGTTTACCGACGGAAGGACTACTTGCAGAGCCTCCGGCGACTGGTATTCGAGCGGTATTTCAGCCGTATCCGACAATATTATAATGCCGGATTGCGCCTCCGCCGGAAGAACTACTTCTATCTTCGTCCTGCTCCATGTCTTGAAATCCTCGGCTGCGACCTCAACCTTATCAGTGAAAATCACTTTTTGTATCAGATTGAAATAATCGCCTTCGAGAGTTAAGACCTGACCCGCCTTGACCGGCGACGGACTCATATTTGTGATAGAAACAGGCTCGGAAATGGTCAACGAATCTGCGCCGACCAATTCCAGATTGTTCGGCCCGACAAGTCTGACAATTCCTTCCTTGGCTTCCTGCGGAATAACAAACTTTATGACTTTGTCGCTAACTACTTCAATGTCGGTGATTTCGATATTATCGGGCAATATAACCTTGGTGATTTTATCCAAATGAGAGCCTGCGAAACTCAGTTTGCTTCCGCGCAAAGCCGGATTCGGACCGTAAGCGTTCAGCGTTGTTTCCTTGCTGTTCAGTATGTCCGTGCTTAGCTGTTCCTCGTTATCGCAAGAAGCGAAAAACACGACGCCGCAAACGACAAGGCTTAATGTCCGAATAATTGATATTATATTTTTCTTGTTCATAATTATATCTTTTAAAATATTAGGGAATTACACGTATATTATCAATCAAAATAACCGGATTGCAAGCTGCTTCGCCTGCGTATTCGTCGCTGCCACGATTGTGTATGCTTACTCCCAGAGCGCCGTAAGAGATTGATAACGGCACTTCTACGCCATATCCGTTGTATTTAAATTCCGATAACGGTATAGAAACAGTTTCCCAGCCGTCGGTCGCGTAAGAGCCTGTTCCTTTCCACGGGCCCCATAATGCGCGAGGCTGTCCGCCGCCTGTCGACGTGCCGTCCGCCCAGAGATAATCCTGAAATCCGCCTTGCTGGAAGAAGCAGAACATCATCGGCAGAGCCGTCCATGGCGCGATCACGTTGACTTCAAATTTCAGCGTAGACGTTGCCGGGTCGCTTGAGAAGAGGTTTCCCGACGGAACGCCGTTGTCTTCGCCCCAGAAATTGATGGTGTAGTTGTCTTCGCCGCCCGAACTCCATGCGCCGGGAGATATTTCCTTACCGTCCAACCGGCAATAGTTGCCTGTCAGAGCAAGCGCGGGATCGTTCTGGATGCGGGTTGCTGCGGGACGTCCCCAGCCGCCTACGAATCCTTCCTCGAATCCGGTTAGCAAACCCCTGTCGTCGTGGAAAATGTCTTTTGTTCTGCCGCTGCTGCCGTAAAGAGTTTTTACTTCGATAGCTCCCTTGACGCTCATTTCAGGCGCTTTAAATACTAATTGCGTCTTCTCGAAACTGACAATATCCGCAGTAGGCACTTCGTAGCCGCCGACAAATACCTTTATCAGGCTTGCGTCGGTTGCCAGAAAATAATCGCCGTACAGGTGAACGTCACCGCCTTCAGGCACTTGTTCGCATTTTATCCGGGCAACGACAGGCGCAGGTATCTTGACCTCAAAATCGTAAGTCACGGTATCTCCTTTGCCGGTGACAAGATAGAGTTTGTCTGTCCGTACAGAAGGAAGTTCTTTCGGCACATTCACAAAAAGCGTGTTCTTCGTAATCATATTGATGTTTAGAATGGCTTTCACATTGTTGAACAATACTTCCTGAACGCTCGTCAGATTGTCGCCGATAATACATATATTCTCGTTCATAAATGCGCCGTCAAGCAATATTCCTGCCGATTCATTGTTCTGATAACGAAGATAATGTATGACAGGCTGACCGTCTGTCATCTTATATTTTCCGGGTGTATCCTCGTCGCACGACGTGACAATCATCG
>JAITPH010000211.1 GCA_031289515.1 Tannerella sp. | reverse complement strand
CCATCTCGTTTGCCATAATTTCCGTCTCGTTTGCCATAATTTCCCTCTCGTTTGCCATAATTTCCGTCTCGTTTGCCATAATTTCAGTCTGTTCGGCGAAGTCTTCGTTCGATTGGATTTTCAATCCGACCTTTTGCGGATTGAAAATCCTTATACTCCATTGTGCAGGATTGCAAATCCTGCGAGACAGAACAAATCCTGCGAGACGGAGCAACGGATAAATCCTGTGAGACGGAAATTTATTTTTCAAACGGCGCAGGATTGTTTTTTGAATTATTTGTCTTAACTTTGCCGGATGAAAGCACAAAACAGCAGTGACATAGAAAAACTCTTTTTGAGGATAGCCTTGAACGACGACGAGGAGGCTTTTCGCTCTTTGTTCGTTGAGTTTTTTCCTTCCCTTTGCGTGTTTGCCCACCGGTTTATCGACAGCTGGGAGACATGCGAGGACATTGTGCAGGATACATTCTTCAAGATTTGGCGGGACAGGAAGAAGATGGAGATAAACACTTCCGGCAGAAATTTCCTGATTACCGGAGTGAGGAATCTCTGCATCGACTACCTGCGAAAACTCAAAACGGAAATGTCGTGGATGCAAAACGAGGCGCTCTTTGCCAAAACACCGGACAGCGAGGATGTATACACGACGGTTGAACTGGAAAACATGCTGAACAAGGCTCTTTCCCAGTTACCGGAAAACGTTCGTACCGTATTTGAAAAGAGCCGTTTCGAGGGCAAAACCTATTCGGAGATTGCTTCGGAGCAAAACATCTCGGTCAAAACCGTAGAGGCGCATATTACAAAAGCCCTGAAATATCTCAGGGTCGCATTGAAAGACTATCTGCCGCTTGTTTTTCTTTTTCTTTGAAAAAAAACGCCTTTTTTCATAGGGTGTTTCGATTCCTGTCCGTCTATATCGAAAAATACATGAATCGTGGACGATAGAATACGACAAATTACAGCATACCTCGAAAAGAAGCTCTCCGACGAAGAAAGGAGAGCTTTTGAAGAATTGTTGAACAATTCGGACGATTTGAGGCAAGAGCTGAAAGAAATACGTTTCGTTCTGGATATTTCAGGCGAACTCGGCCGGCACAGGCGTATCGATACGGCAAGAAACTGGCGCGAGCTTTCACGCCGGATAGCCGTAAACAGGTACAGGACGAAAATCCTGCATTTTGCACGGAATGCCGCCGCCGTACTGCTTATTCCGGTCTTGACGGTCACGTCCGTTTTGCACCGGAAGATAAGCGAACAGGACAACATGCCGGCAAACCGGATAGAATTGACTTCGGCTTACGGACTTGTCACGAAGGTCAAACTGCCCGACGGCTCGGATGTCTGGCTCAATTCGGGCACGACGATTTCGTATCCGCAGCAGTTCAAAGGCGATACAAGAAGCGTCAGGCTTTCGGGCGAAGCGTTTTTCGATGTGAAGGCAGATGCGGAAAACCGGTTTGACGTGATTACGGCAGACGGTTTGACCGTTAGCGCTTACGGAACGGAATTTAACGTTTATACCTACGACGACGAGCAGAAGGTTGAAGCAACGCTTGTGTCGGGCAATATTGAAGTATCGGCAGAAAACGCGCCGGATGCCGTGAAAGTCTCAAGGGGACAGCAGGCCGTTTTCGACAGGGACGGCGGAAAGCTGACCGTAGAAAATGTCAATCCGGCAGTGAAAACATCGTGGAAAGACGGAAAAATGGTGTTCCGCAGAGCAAGCATGGTGGAAATAACGCGGCGTCTTTCGCGACATTTCAACGTTGATATACGTTTGGAAGGTAATGAATTGTACGATTACGACTATTCGGCAACCTTCACAACCGAAACCCTGAACGAAATACTGCATCTGCTTGAAAAATCGGCTCCCATAACATGCAGGATAATCGAGCCGGAGCAGTCCGGCGACTATTCGTTTACGAAACGGACAGTCATCATCCGAATGAACAGAAAATAATAATAATCCATTAATTAAAAACAAGAGAAGCCTATGAAAAGCAATTTGTCAGTCTCAATCTTAAAAATACCGGTTTTCATGCGAATTACCGTATTTTTAATGTTCGCATTAGTACTTCAGGTCGGCGCAAGCAATCTATATTCGCAGTCCGCCAGAGTAAGTCTCAACATGCGCAATTCTACGGTAGAGGAAATATTGAACTCTATTGAAGAGAAATCCGAATTTTACTTTCTGTACAACTGCAAACTGGTAGATGTAGACAGAAAAGTAAACGTAAATGTAAAATCCCGGCCAATAGAGTCGGTGCTAAAGGAACTGTTTGCCGAAACCGACGTAACCTTCAAGATAGAAGACCGTCAAATAATCCTCAGCAAAAAGGAATTTGAACGTAAAGCCGAAGCTGAAGACAAACGGAGAATACGCGGACTTGTCGTCGACGAGGCAGACGAACCTGTCTTGGGGGCAAGTATAATCGAGACCGGGACGGTAAACGGCGTGACGACGGACTCCAACGGCGAATTTGTCATTGATGTAAACGAAAACGCATCGCTGCAAATATCGTACATCGGATATTTGACGCAGACCGCAAGCGTTGCCGGCAAGACTTCGTTGCGTATCGTAATGAAAGAAGACATGCAGATATTGGACGAAGTCGTCGTCGTCGGCTACGGTCAGCAGAAAAAGGTGAGCATTACCGGCGCTGTGGGAAGTATCAGGAATGAAAGCATCAACCGGATGGCAAACAGTACAACCGCAGCAATGCAGGGCGTATCGCCGGGTTTGACCATTCTCGACAAGGGAGGCGCTCCCGGACGCGCAAACACAACGCTTCGCATACGCGGTATCACGACCATCAACAACAGCGACGCCCTGTTGCTCGTGGACGGAGTTGAACAGCGCATCTCGGACATAAATCCCGACGACATAGAAAGCATTTCCATCTTGAAAGACGCTTCGACAACCGCCATTTACGGCTCGCGGGCGGCAAACGGCGTGGTGCTTGTCACGACGAAACGCGGAAAGGAAGGAGGCGTGAGAATGGACTTCAATACGTACTGGGGCGTTCAAAGCGTTACGAACAGACCGGAACACATGGAAAGCGTCGCCTATATGCGCGAGCAAAACTACGCATTCCAGAATGCGGGACAAAATCCGCGATACTCCGAGACTTTTATTCAGGAATGGATCGACAATCACGAAACCGACCCGATAACGTACCGGAAAGCAAACCAGTGGCAGGACGCCGTGTACGGCAACGCGCTGCAACACAATTACAGCCTGAATGTCAGCGGTGGCAACGACAAGGCGCGCGGATTGATGGCTTTGCGCTATTACAGTCAGGACGGCGTAGTCCCGAATTTCAATTCCGACATCAAGGAAATACGTGTGAACACGGACTTCAAGCCTTTCGGATTTATCAAGCTGTCTGCCGACGCCAATTTCCGTACCCGCTATTCTACCGAGCCTGTCGGCGCTTACGATTATGACGTGAACGGAGGCGGAATCTTCTATTCGATGTTTCATGCCACGCAATTTGTCGTTCCGCGCTATGCCGACGGCAGCTACGGACTTGGCAACAAAAACGCCAATCCGCTCGCCCTTGCGGAACTTGGAGGCGACAACGAGCAATGGAACAATCTTTTCATAGCCAATCTTAAAGCGGAAGTAAACATTCTCGACGGACTTAAATTCAGCGCTCAGTATGCTCAGCGTTATGCGTATAATAAAACCGTGTCGTTCACGAACGCATATACCATAAAGGACAATAATTTTCTGGACTGGGGCGCTACGGCAAGAAACGAGGCTTATAAACCGGATGCCAACCGTGTCCGTACAAGAGCGATAACACGTAACAGCATGGACGACTACCGGCAAGACCAGAGCGAATATACGCTGAATTTGCTGCTCGACTATGAAGGCCGGTTCGGGAAAAACAACATACACGCCCTTGCCGGATTCTCGCAAATCGAAAATAAATGGTCGCACAATCAGGCTTACCGTCAGGATTTCTATAACAATGACGTGCCTTCGATAAACATGGGATCGGAAAGCACTTGGAAAGCATACGGATATAATAATGAATATGCCTTGCGTTCATATTTCGGACGCTTGAACTACAACTACGACAACCGCTATCTGTTTGAAGCCAACCTTCGTTACGACGGAACTTCGCGATTCACAGGCGACAATCAATACGGAACATTCCCTTCATTTTCGGCCGGATGGCGAATCTCGAACGAATCGTTCTGGGGCGACGGATTCAGAGAAGTCGTGTCCGACCTGAAGTTGAGAGGCTCGTGGGGTAAAACCGGCAATCAGACGGCCGGCCTGTATGCGTTTTACGAATCATACTCGTCCACGACCTACAACCTCAACGGCGAAGTAGTCACCGGATACATGCAGACGGCGCTCGCAAATCGAGACCTCCGCTGGGAGACAAGCACGCAGACCGATATAGGTCTGGACGCAGGTTTCCTGAATAACCGTCTTACCGTCGCTGCGGATTATTACTACAAACGTACCGACGGAATACTCGTCAGTCTTCCCATTTCGGGCGTTATCGGGCTTGACGCACCTGTCCAGAATGCCGCAATAGTCGATAACAAAGGCTTCGAGCTTGCGCTTGACTGGAGAGACAATGCGGGCGATTTCCAGTATGGTTTTAACTTCAACATATCCAACAACCGGAACGAGGTTATCAGTCTCGGCGGCGCTAATCCGACTGTGAGCGGCGGCGCTTCCGATGTGATTACTACCGTCCGGGAAGGCCATCCGATAAATACCTACTGGGGATATAAAACGGACGGTTTGCTTACGCAGGCGGATATTGACGGCAATTATCCGATTTATGACAGCCGTATGACGCTGGGCGACGTGAAATATATTGACCGAAACGGCGACAACAAGATAGACGCGGAAGACATGACGGCGATAGGCGACGAATTTCCGCGTTATCCGTTCGCGTTTTCGGCTAATGCGGCATGGAAGGGTTTCGACGCCTCATTCATGTTGCAGGGCGTCATGGATGCACAGACACGTGTGTCGGGCGCGCTTGCCGAAGGCGGAAACTTTGAAGGCTTCACGCTCGACATTTACAAGGATTACTGGACGCCCGAAAATACGGACGCACGCTTTCCCCGCCCGCGAAAGAGCGTGGACTATAACGCGATGATGTCGGATTACTGGGTTGTCGACGCCAATTATTTGCGCTTGAAAAACATACAGCTGGGTTATACCGTGCCGCGCGCCCTGAGCCAACGGATGTATACCGAAAAAATACGCATCTACGTGGCTGGAAGCAATGTGCTCACTTTTTCTCCTCTCAAGGAATGGGGACTTGACCCGGAATTTGTTTCCGGACGTTTCCTTTATTATCCGCAGACTTCCGTTTATACTGTTGGTCTTAACATAACATTTTAAAAAACATAGATTAGTATGAAAAATATATTTATATTCCTGATTTCACTAAGCATCATGTCGGGATGCTCGGATGTTCTTGATACGATTCCGACCGACCGGCTGTCGTCGGAGGTGTACTGGCAAACCGACAAGGACGCGGAATATGCCGCCAATGCCGTATATCGCTTCCTCGAAAGTCCGGCTACCGTGATTGGACGCGACATAATGTCGGACATAGCGCGCGCCACGTTTGAAACGTCGGACGAGACAAAAGTCGAAGCCAGCATTGCCGACCCTCAAACAAATATTTTCCAGAATACATGGAACGACATGTATAGAGGAATACGCCGATGCAATGACTATATGGCTAACGTGGACAAAATAACGCCTACCGACGTGGCTAAACTGAACCGTTTCACGGCAGAAGTGCGCACGCTGCGCTGTTATTTCTATTCACAGCTTGTTTCTTATTTCGGAGATGTGCCTCTGATAAAAACGCCGATTGGCATAAGCGAATCGAAAACCTTGACGCGGACGGCGGTTTCCGAAATTTATGATTTTATTTATGCGGAGATTTCGGACGCAGTGAATTATTTGCCGGAAACGACGACGGAAAAAGGGCGCGTTACAAAGGGCGCTGCTTATGGCATTCTGGCGCGGGCGATGCTTTTTGCCGCCGGTAACGTCACCGGAACGGATGCAAGGACGACAGTCTATCTCGAACGTGCAAAAACGGCTGCCGACGCGGTTATCGCCTCGAATGTATATTCACTTCTTCCGGCTTACAGGGATTTGTTTACCTACGAAAACGAAAACAGCCGCGAAGTTGTGTTCGACAAGCAGTTCATGAAAGACGTATACTCGAATGCCGTAATGAACAGTTTCGGAGCCGTGTCGCTGGGCAATAACGGCTCGGCAATGTCGCCCACAAACGTGATGGTGGATGAATACGAAACGGTCAACGGTCTGAAGACTTCGGAAGATCCTTCGCACGACCCCAAGAATCCATACGCCGACCGCGACCCGCGTCTCGGTTACACCGTTTATGTGCCGGGCGACCGCCTTCCCAACGGAACGGTTTACGATTCGCGTCCGGGCTGGAGTTCGTCTGCCGACGTCATCGGCGCAAGCTATCAGGTATCAAAGACCGGGCTTCTTCCCAAGAAATACATCAATGCCGAGGATATAGGCCAAAGCAATCGCGGTAACTGCGGCATCAATCTGATTCTGATTCGATACGCCGAAATTCTCCTTGTCGCCGCCGAAACGCGGATAGAACTGAACGTCGAGCCGGACGTCGCCTTGCAGTATATCAACCAGATACGCCAACGGCCGGACGTGAACATGCCGGAACGAAGCGGCCTGACGTCGCAAAGCGCTCTGCGTGATGCCCTGCGCCACGAGAGAATGGTCGAACTCGGTCTGGAGGGAAACCGTTTCTTCGACATACGCCGCTGGAAAATCGCGGAAAGCGTTTGCAACATGAACGAGATTAAGGGGATGAGCTACGTCGATAAGGATTCGGGCGAACTTGTCGTTATCACTACCGACTACAGGAAGAAATTCACTTCAAGGGATTACCTCTGGCCTGTGCCTTACAATGAACGTCAACTAAACACAAACTATACGCAAAATGAAGGTTGGAATTGAATCGCTGCCGCTTGCTGCGCTTGCCGTTTCGGTGAGCGCATGTGGCGGCGCTGACGGCGCAAGCGGCGATGCCGGCGGCTCTGAAAAAAAGCCGAATATTATCGTCATTCTGGCAGACGATTTGGGCTATTCGGATTTGGGATGTTACGGAAGCGAAATACGGACGCCCAACTTGGACGGTCTGGCGCGGGAAGGCGTCCGTTTCAGCCGTTTTTACAATGCCGGACGCAGCTGTCCGTCGAGGGCGTCGCTTCTGACCGGTCTTTATCCGCATCAGGCGGGCATCGGACGGATGACGTTCGACCAGCATCTGCCCGGCTACAGAGGCACGATGACGCACAACGGCGTCACCATCGCCGAAGTGTTGCGCGAGAACGGCTACAACACAGGTATGATAGGCAAATGGCATGTCGCCGAAACGCCTTTGCGTCCCGACCAGCGCGAATGGCTCGCTCATCAGGTCAGTCACGACGAGTTTGCGCCCAGAGAAAACTATCCCACGCATCGGGGCTTCAACGATTTCTACGGTACGATTTACGGCGTTGTCGATTATTTCGACCCCTTCAGCCTCGTCAATGGCGAAGACCCGGTGCCGGAAGTCCCGAAAGACTATTACAGCACCGACGCACTGTCGGACAGCGCTGTGGCATACGTCCGCCGGTATTCGGAATCGGACAGTCCGTTTTTCATGTATTTGTCGTATCATTCTCCACACTGGCCTCTTCACGCTCCGGAGGAAGACATCAAGAGGTATGAAGACACATACAAAACAGGATGGGAGGCAATCCGCAACGCTCGCTATGAACGGATGAAGCAACTCGGCATCTTCGACGACCGGTCGGATTATCTGTCAAACCGCCTCTCGACCGTGGAATGGTCGGACAATCCGCATCGGGAATGGGACGCCCGCGCAATGGCTGTTCATGCGGCAATGATTGACCGGATGGATCAGGGAATAGGCAAGGTGTTGAAAGCGCTGGAAGATGCGGGCGAGTTGGAAAATACCCTGATACTGTTTCTTTCGGACAACGGATGCAGTCCCGAAATATGCCAGAACTATTCTCCCGGCGAGAATGACCGTCCGGACATGCTCCGCGACGGAACGCCGATGATTTATCCGCAAAACAGGGAAGCAATGCCGGGTCCGGAGACCGTCTACGCTTCGCTGGGTCCGGAATGGGCGAACGTGGCAAACATGCCGTTCCGATTCTGGAAAGCCAAGATGTACGAAGGCGGCATCTGCACGCCGATGATAGCATATTTTCC
>JAITPH010000199.1 GCA_031289515.1 Tannerella sp. | reverse complement strand
CAGCTCCGCGCAATCCAGTACGGCGACGCGCCGGATGAATTCGGATGGACTACTGTAGTTGAAAATTGAAGGTTGGAAGTTGTGCGTGTCCGTCATTGCGAGACTTTATAAAAAAATTTATACAAGGGATGACGGATGCTGAAAACAGTTTCGGCATATTTTGTTATTCTGCTTTTTTTAGCGGATTATGCAGAATCCGTTATTGGTAGAAAATCACTAAACTTGGTTTAGTAATTTTCTACCAATGACGACAAGCGATGACGGCAGGCGCAACGAAAACCATAGCCGCAAAAGTAATCTTACTAACGCCTTCCTCCGGATCTATCGCCCCTTCCCTGTCCGTCCGGACGTCCGTTGAATTGCATGGAAGGCTCTTTCCGGAATCGAAACTCGTCTCTTTTCTCCATGAAAACCCTGTATTGCTCCTCCGACAGGATTTTCTTTATCTTTTTATTGGAGTTGTCTCTCAGTTGATTGATTTTTTGGTCAATCTTGTTAGTCTTCTTTTGAAATTTCTCCCGCGCCTTTTCGCTTTTATTTGCGGAAGATTTATTCTCTTTCTCTACAAGCTGCCGCTTTTTTTGCATCTGCCTGTCTATTTTCCCCTGCTCTTTCGTCAAGACAGCGCCGACATCGGCACGCTGTTTGAGGCTTAAATCCGGAATCGGAGGAAAATGTTCGATCACGAAATCGTCGGGTTTGTCATAATTCATTGCATCTCGTGGAGATCCCATCGCAGGTCTGCCCGCTCCTCCCCGCTGTCCCCGTCCGGATTGCGAATAAACGCTTGTTTGTTTACAGACACAAAAGCACAGTGTCAAACACGTCAAAAACAATATTTTCTTCATTTCTCAATTTATTTTTTGTTGATTGATTAATATTTCTGCAAAGGAACAAAAAATATTCAATAGAAAAATATTTTTTTGGGTGAACGGCAAAAATAAAATGGTTTCTGTTGAGAAACCATGGCAAAATGTCGATAGCGAATGTATTTCTGCCGTTTGCCCATTCTTTATTCCGTTTCTTCTTAATCTTTCATTACTTTGCACCGCATTAATCAAAAAAACAGGCAATCGAAATGAAAAAAATTATCTTCTTTGGAATTATTTGTTTGTCGTTGGCATGTAATGCCTTTTCACAGACGAACGACACTGTTTCAGTCCGCGAAAACTACTTCGGTACGCCCCTGCTCAAAGTACTGAACGACTTTGAGACAAAATACGGAATGCACCTGAAGTACGATTCGGCGCTCGTGGCAAATTACCGGTATGACTATTTGTATCTGGGAGTGGAAAGGCTGTTTGCTTTTGAAATCGTTTTTCGCGAGAATAAAGACCTTTCCTATTACGTGGACGAAGACGGCGTTTACTGCATCGTCTTGACAGAAAATCTGCCCAAAAACCGTACAAAGCAGGAAAACAAACGCTACGACGGCGATGCAAGCCGGCGCAACCTGACCGTTACCGGACGCATCAAAGACCAGACCAACGGCGAATTTCTGCCTTTCGCCACCGTTCATGTCGAAGGGCATCCCACCATTGCAACCACTACAAACAACGACGGATATTTCACGTTGTACAATGTCCCCACCGATACGGAAATTCTTGTATTCAGGTATCTGGGATACGAAACGCAACGTTTTTACCTGTCGCCCGAAATCGGCGTCCTGAATCTGTTCGTGGAACTGCAGCCGGCCATCAATGCCCTGGACGAAGTGACGGTCGTGGCGGAACGTGAGGACGTACTGAAAATACCCGAATTTTCGATAGGCGTCATTCAGACGACAGCCGCCAAAATCGCCGACCTGCCTGCTTTGGGCGAAAAAGACCTGTTCCGCACGTTCCAGTTGATGCCCGGCATTTCCGCAGCCAACGAATCGTCGGCCGGAATGTACGTGCGCGGCGGAACGCCCGACCAGAATCTTGTCCTTTACGACGGATTCACCGTTTATCATCAGGAACATTTGCTGGGCGTGTTCAGCGCTTTCAATACGAATGCCGTGAAGGACGTGCAGTTGCACAAGGGCGGTTTCGACGCCAAGCACGGCGGACGCCTGTCGAGCGTGATGGAAATCGTCGGCAAAACCGGAAACGACAAGGCGTTCAATATCGGCGGCGACATCGGGTTTCTCGGATTCAACGCCTTTATGGAAATGCCGTTCAAAAACGAAAAAGGGTCGTTCTTCGTTGCCGGAAGGCGTTCGTTCCAAAGTTTCATGTACGACAAATTCACCGGCGTATATACCGACAACTCGCAATCGTCGATGGGCGGCGGCCCCGGCGGGCGATTCAACCAGCGCAACCAGCAGAAACCGGAATCCTATTTCTACGACCTCAACGCCAAACTGACATACAACCCCACGAAGCGCGACATCGTTTCGCTAAGTTTTTTCAACGGCGAAGACGTTCTCGACAACTCCCGCGAAAGTTTCGGCAGCTCGTTCATGAGCGGAAGCATTACCGACAAAACCAACTGGGGAAATGTCGGCAGCAGCCTGAAATGGTCGCGCAACTGGGATAACCGTTTTTATTCCAATCTGCTTGCTTCGTTTTCCAACTATGACAGCCTGCGCGACCGTCAAAACAACATGACGACGTCCAGCACCAGCGGCACGACAAACAATGTCGCCGTCATGCTAAATCAAAATACGGACGAGCATAACGATTTATGGGATTATTCGCTGAAATTCGATAACGAATACAAACTCGACAGTAGAAACAAACTGGAATTTGGGCTGAACTATTCCAATTACCGGATTGATTACCGCTATGCGCAAAGCGATACGGTGAATATCCTGAACATGCGGAACAGGGGAAATTTGCTTTCGGCATACGCTCAAGACCGGTGGACGGTTAATGAAAAGCTGACCGTCCTGCCCGGCGTACGGCTTTCATATTATGACGTCACTTCCAAAATCTATCCTGAGCCGCGTTTGCAAGCCTTTTATAAAATCAATGAAAGATTGAGCTTGAAAGCATCTACCGGATATTACTACCAGTTTGTCAACCGGATTGTGCGCGAAGACATTTCCGCCGGAAGCCGCGATATATGGCTACTGTCCGACGGCGAAGGCATTCCGGTCAGCAGCGCCACCCATTTTGTCGCCGGAGGAAGCTACGAAACAAAAGACTATCTCTTCGATGTCGAAGCCTACTACAAGAAACTCTACAACCTGAGCGAATATACCCTCCGGTTTGCGCCGTCCCTCATCGACAACAGCGGTTACCGGGAATTTTTCTACAACGGCAGCGGATATTCACGCGGAATTGATTTCCTTTTACAGAAAAAATACGGCAAACTGACCGGCTGGCTGGGCTACACGCTGGGCGAAACACGCTATCGTTTTCCGGTTTACGGCGACGGATATTTCCCCGCCAATCAGGATGTGACCCACGAGTTTAAAACCGTTCTGACATATAAACCCATCCGGGATTTGACGTTCTCGGCGACTTGGATTTTCGCTACCGGAAAGCCGTTCACCGAGCCTATCGGCGCTTACACGTTGAATACGCCGAACAGCGGCGAGATGAATTTCATCGTGGTGGATAAAAAGAACAACACCCGCTATCCCGACTATCACCGTCTGGATTTGCTGGCGAAATACGACTTGTCGTTTATCCGGGGAGTGAAGTCAAGCATCAGCGTTTCGCTGTTCAACGTATATGACCACACGAATATCTGGTACAGGGAATATGCGTTCGACGAAGCGGTCGGCGTAACGGAAACAAATGTCAATCTCCTTGGATTTACGCCGAATATAACATTGAGTATACAACTTAGATAATTACGAATTAAAATCGAAAACCAAACCTGTCAGGTTTTAAAATTTAAAGATATGAAGCATTCTATTTACATTTTTCTATTATTACTCTTTACTTCCTGCGGGGAAGATTTGATGACGTATGATGTTTCGACCGATACGCCGGTTGTGGAAAGCTATTTGCTCGAAGGAAGCAACCAAATGAGCGTAAAAGTGTACAGCATGGAAGTCTATCTGAAAGACGAATATGACCTTTCCGATCCGATAGCCGGCCTGAATCTGAAAATCAACGACAGGGAACTTACGGAAACCGTCGCGGGAACGTATTCTCTGGATTTGGGAGAAGATACCGTCCGCGGACTTCAGAATTACAGTTTACAGTTCGACTATCGGGGAAAAACGGTATCTGCCTCCACGTCCGTTCCAAAAGCCGTGACCAACCTGAGCATCGAGCCGGCGTACATTATCGGTACTTCGTCCTATTATTTTTGGAATACGGCGGATACGACCGAAATCAAACTGACGTGGGACGACCCCGACCGCAGCTATTATCAGGTTTATATCGAAAGTCCGGCCACGTCCGACATGCCGTCGATGGGAGGAGGCATGCAATTTCGCCGCCGGATGATGCAGCCGATACAGGGAAGCAGTTACACCACTACTTCACGTGAATTTATGTCGGTCGGGACTTACAACATTTACGTTTACCGCGTAAATAAGGAATATGTCGATCTATACGAGCGCATCAGTTCGTCGGATTTGTCCAATCCCGCAAGCGCCATTCAAAACGCCTTCGGCATATTTACGGCAATGAGCGTAGCCGGCGTACGGTTTTATGTGTATGAGAACGAATGACAAGGCAAGGATATTTGAATGACCAAACATGATTCTCTGAACAGGAACTGTCGACTAATTACTCAATCAAAAAACCCGGAGCCGAAAATAAGATAGCCGATATTCAGGCCGAAATTAAAGTTATCCTTGGGATAGCTGTAATAATTGGCGAACAGGCCGACAGAGACGAATTGCATTTGCCATACCAGCGCCGTCTCGGTCATAAAACGGTATGACCTGAAATAGCCGTCGTATCCGGCAATATACCGGGCTGCAGAGCCTTCATTCGCGACATTCTCCTTGTAAATGCGCTGTACCGGTATGAATCCGTAACCTTCGAGACGGATATGAAACATGTCGTTCAGTTTTATGACGGGCACAACTCCGCCGGCGATATAACTGTTAGCCCTGAAAGCCTCGTTGAACGCGATTTTGCTGTGCGGCGTGGGCGTGAAAGCCGACGCTTGCAGCACGGTTGCGGTATAGTTCGAGCTAAAGTCGCGGTTGTCGAAAACGGCTTCGAGCGTAAAACCGAGTTTAAACCTGTGTTTGCCGGAAGGGTAATGACTCCACAAGCCTTTCAGATGAAACCATTTATCAGACTGTTCGAGCTGGTAATTCTTGTTGTTGCCGCCCCTGAAATACTCGTTTCCGGAGACATACTGCCCCATAAGCAACTGATGGCGTCCTTCGGTAGGATATTGCTTAAAGTTAAGAGAGTTTCGCTCAAACTTCACTCCCGCGTTAAACAGATTATAGCGGCTTGCGTCGAAATCCGTGTTTGTCAGTATTGCCGTCTGGTAATAAAAGTCGGTAAGCGTTCCCAAGCCGGTAAATACTTCAATCTTGGAGCGTTTAAGCACCGGAAAAGTATAGCGGAGACGGACAAACCGCTCCGTCTTTTTTATGAAAGCGGGAACGGCGTCTTCGTAAAACAGCGACTGGCTTTGCGAATAATTCTTGTTGGAATACGTAAGTTTGACGCCCAGATAGCCCAGTTTTCCGGCCAGAAGATAATAGCGTCCGTCTATCGAGGCGCCGCTGTGGGAGTTGCCCACCTGAAAGTTCAGGCTGTAATCGGCCGCCGTTTCGCCGAGACTCCTGTAGTCGAGACCGAGATAGAGCTGGTTAGCCTGACCGGACGAAATGTTGCCGCCGATAGAAATCTTCATTTCTTCCCTGATCTTCACGTCGAGATAGAGGTCGAAATTCCTGTTCTCCCAGTTATAGATGGCTTTCGGGATGATTTCCTTTATTTTCGAGTAGGCGAGCATGTTGAAATAAGCCTTGCGGAAGTCGTCCATCGTAAACTCGTCGCCCACGTTCTGTTTCAGTTGCGAGATGATGTATAAACGTTGCGCCTCGTTCACGCCGGTGACGTAGATATTGCTGAATTTAAGAGGAGGCAGACTTTCCTTGAACGCCTTGCGCCGTTTCATGACGTCGCTCAGCGGAACTTCGCGACCGACCTTCATCTTTATGGAATCGATGACGGCAATCGTGCGGTCGTAACCGGTCTGCATCGTCTCCCTCGCCTTGTAAAAATCGAGCAGGAACACGTCGGGAAGGCGCATCTGTACCAGCATGCCTTCATCTTCGGGAATAAAATAGTCCGTCTTCTGCATAATCATCATTTCAATCTGGTTGACCGGATTGTTCGACGGCTTCAGACCTCCGCCCCGCACGGCAGAGCCGAAGATGAAATCGGGATGGAAATCGTCCTTCATCGCCTTTATGGGGAAGTTGTCGTAGATGCCGCCGTCGAAAAGCGGCACGCCGTCGCGCCACAACGGTTTAAATACGAAGGGAAACGTCATTGAAGTGCGCACGGCTTCGCCGAGGTCGCCGTTCTTGAATATTATCAGCTTTTTGCTGTAAATATCCGAGCCTGTGCAGCGGAAAGGCACAAACAGGTTGTCGAAATTCCATGCCGCCTTCGCCGTTACCGGAGCATAGAGTTCCAGAAACGCCTGATTCATCTGGACAGGATTGACGACGCTGCCGGGCAACAGACCGTCGATGCGCGCCGAATCCCGGAGATTAAGCGAAAAGTGCATAAAGTCGGGCATGTCTTCCGGCTGCTTGAAGTAGTAGATGTATTCGTTGTCGACAGCGCCGGTCTGCCAGTAGGCGAACTCGTCGGAGAGTATCAGTTCGAGCATCTCGTCGGGCGTGTAGCCCATCGCATACAGGCTTCCGACTATTGCGCCGATGGAAGTGCCGGTAATATAATCTATCGGGATATTGTTTTCTTCGAGAGCCTTGATTACACCTATGTGAGCCGCTCCCCGCGCGCCTCCCCCGCTCAAGACCAGTCCTACTTTCTGTGCCGCGGCAGGCACGGCAAATGCCATCAGGCACACCGTGACAAGGAACAACACCGTTCGGAATTTATTTAAATACAGTTTCATAAGCTATTAAAACATGATAATTGAGACTTCAAAAATAGTGATTTTTTTTCATAACACCCATTATTAGACATAAAATTATTACTTTTGCGACGAAATACAGATTATTGACAGCGATAACAAAAATGTATAAAAACAAAAGCAATGAAAAAAAGATATGATTTTCTGGTAATCGGTTCCGGCATTGCCGGAATGAGTTTTGCGCTGAAAGTGGCGCACAAAGGCACGGTAGCCCTGATATGCAAGTCGGGACTTGAAGAAGCCAACACGTTTTTCGCACAGGGAGGAGTTGCCTCGGTTACGAACCTGATCGTCGACAATTTCGAGAAGCACATCGAGGATACCGTGATAGCGGGCGACTTCCTGAGCGACGGCGAGGCCGTCGAAAAGGTCGTCCGCAACGCTCCGGCGCAGATAAGGGAACTGATCGACTGGGGCGTCGATTTCGACAAAAACGACAAGGGCGATTTCGACCTTCACCGCGAAGGCGGCCATTCCGAATTTCGCATTCTCCACCACAAGGACAATACCGGCGCGGAGATTCAGGACAGCCTTATCGAGGGAATCAAAAAACATCCGAACATAACGGTCTACGAGAATCACTTTGCCATCGAAATACTGACGCAGCACCATCTGGGCGTGACCGTCACGCGCCAAACGCCCGGCATAGAGTGCTTCGGAGCGTATGTAATGGACATGCAGACCGGCAAAATCGACACGTTCCTCTCGAAGGTGACGCTCATGGCGACCGGCGGCATCGGGGCGGTCTACCGGACGACGACAAATCCGCTTGTGGCCACCGGCGACGGCATCGCGATGGTTTACCGCGCAAAGGGCACTGTAAAGGACATGGAGTTTGTGCAGTTTCACCCGACGGCGCTTTATCATCCCGGCGACCGCCCTTCTTTCCTCATAACGGAAGCGATGCGTGGCTACGGCGGCATACTCCGCACGATGGACGGAAACGAATTTATGCAGAAATACGACCGGCGGCTGTCGCTTGCGCCGCGCGACGTCGTGGCAAGGGCTATCGACAACGAGATGAAAAACCGCGGCGAAGACCATGTCTATCTCGACGTCACGCATAAAAACGCCGCCGAAACGAAAGCGCATTTCCCGAATATCTACGAAAAATGCTTCAGCCTCGGCATCGACATCACAAAAGAATATATACCGGTTGCTCCTGCGGCTCACTATCTGTGCGGCGGGATAAAAGTCGACCTCGACGCCTGCACTTCCATCAATCGCCTTTATGCCGTCGGCGAATGTTCCTGCACGGGGCTTCACGGCGGAAACCGTCTGGCGTCGAACTCGCTTATCGAGGCGGTGGTTTATGCCGACGCTGCCGCTCACCATTCGGCCGGGGCGATTGACAAGTTCCTGTTTCGCGAAGACATACCGGAATGGAACGATGCGGGAACAAGTTCGCCCGAAGAAATGGTGCTAATCACTCAAAGCGTCAGCGAAGTGGGACAGATAATGTCGACCTACGTCGGCATAGTGCGAAGCAATCTGCGCCTGAAACGCGCCTGGAATCGCCTCGACATCCTGTATGAAGAAACCGAAAGCCTCTTCAAACGCTCGGTCGCTTCGCGCGACATTTGCGAACTGCGCAACATGATAAACGTGGGATACCTGATCATGCGACAGGCTATCGAACGCAAGGAAAGCCGCGGACTGCACTATACGCTCGACTATCCGCCCCTGAAGAGCAGTGAATAGTGAATAGTTAACAGTGAATATCCGTTTTGGCTTCAAACCGGTCTTATACCTAAATCGAATTATAAACATCCCTGCATGCCGATTCGTCAATCCTGCCTGTATTGACGTTATTTCCTGTTCCGTCATTTCGATGGAAACGGCTGCGCCTGACGTTATTTCAAAGATGATTCTTTATCTCCCCGCTATTTGCGGGGGATTCCCCATGATTTGCGAGTGAGACATCTACAATAATTATAATCATATATTTAAAACAGTTATTAGCGCCCTGTATAATTCCCGGATTGCTTCGTTCCTTATAATGACGAAAACGTTCTATCCTGTTCCGTCGCGTCGACCGGAGCGCAGCGTAGTGGAGGCATCTGTTTGCCGACACACGAGATGTCCCCCCTCCGCTGCGCTCCGGTCGACATGACGGAACAGGATACGTCATTGCGGGGAACAAAGCAATCCAGCGCCCTGTCGTCATTGCGGGCTTGACCCGCAATCTTCAATACAGCCTGCATTATCGGAGATTGCGGGTCAGGTTCCCGCAATGACGGACGCCTCCATCCGTCCCGTCTATGCCTCAACCGTGATTTCGAGAGCTTTGTTCATTCCGGTCATCCAGTTTGTTACCGTCAGCGTTTTGACGTTTTCGTTGTGGAATACCTGCCGTTTGACGTCTTTCGGGAGATCAATAACGGCATTGCCCATCGTAACGGATACGGGAAGGGAGCTGATATTGGTCAGTTCGAGTATTCCGGGCGTAACGGTCTTGATTTCGACAGATGCCTTGAACAGCGCCGGAAGCCACGGATCGCGTCCCCATAGAAGACCTCCCGCCCAGGCTATCGTTCTACGTGCAAACATCCCTTCTTTGAGACTTTCCAGAGTGCGTTCCTTTGCAAGGGTGAGCGTGATTGGTCGCAAGGGATTGTGAAAACCGTAATGATTCATTTCGCTCGGATGATTGTCGCTGTTGGCGAAAAGAGACAGATTCCACTCGTTGCACCAGTCGGAGACAACCGGATAGTACTCGTCCACTGCGCCGTTATAGATTTCAATACCGTGCAGCCATCCTTTCTTGCATACTTCTTCATGTTCCTTGGTGAAATTCAGGGGAGCGCCCTTTTCAATGCCACCGTCTCTCGGCGCCTGCCAGCCCGGATGATTCCACAGCAAAAAGGCGCCCTGTTCGGCTGACGTTTGAAGCATTGCACGCCAATCATCGACGGCGGCGGCTATCGGATTGTTGTCGGTCGTGAAGAGCGCGTTGAAATGCCCCGGAGGCATGATTCGTTTTGTGATTTCGGTAGCCCTCACCAGAATGAGGTTTTCCTTGTCGGCCGCGGGTTTGGCCGTATCATACCAGATATTGAAGTTGTCGGCCTGTTCGGGCAAGAGTTTCCATCGCCCGCCCTTGCTGAAGTACGGACGCACTTCGATATGGTCGGTTATGGCAATGGCGTCGAATCCGAGCTGTACAGCCTCTTCAACGCGGTCGTTCGGCATAACCTGACCGTCGGAGAAAAGCGTGTGGATGTGATAG
>JAITPH010000197.1 GCA_031289515.1 Tannerella sp. | reverse complement strand
AAGTCGTCGGCAGCAGCTCGATAGGCATTGGCTGCTTCGGAAGCGCTTGGCGTGAAGCCTGCCAATTCCGGCCATCCGTTTTTATTCCAACAAGCCCAATACAACTGTAGTTTACCTCGGAAAGACAGTGCGGCCGGTTTGGCTGCGCGGCCTACTTCTGAGGCTTTGACCGGCAGTTTCTCAAACGCATAGTTAAAATCAGCCATGATAAAATCTTTTATCTGAGCAATCGGCGTGCGCGTAATATCGGAAACCTCCGAATTGTCGTATACCACATGCTCAATCAAAGGCACATCTCCCCACATGGATATTAACTTAAAGTACATCATTCCACGGAGCAAACGCGCTTCGCCGATAATGGTTTCCAAGCTGGCCAGCGAAGTGGGATTGGCGGATGCCAACATTTTTTCCACGTTGTCAATCACGTAATTTGCCCTACTGATTCCGCCGTACAGATAGCGATACATTTTATCAAAACCGGAGGCATAGCCACCCGGGCCATACGATCCGCCGTTGTAGGCATCTCCAAGACGCAGGTTACCGTCGGTGGTGCTATTTCCGCGCACCCTTACATATTCGCTCTGGCCGTCGAAATAATAATCGCGGTCGTAAAGCGGCCTAATGTCGGCGTAAGCCCCTTGCAAGGCGTAAGTGGCATCGGCCTCTGTCTTCCAGAATGCACTTGCCGGCAGGTCGTCTGTCGGTTCCTGATTTAACAAATCCCTTACACAAGATGTGGTGAAAAGAAGTCCCGCCACCATGATGCAAACGGATAAAAGTCTTATTATTTTTGTCAATTTCATAATCGTTATATTTTGTTTTTAATTAAAACCCGATATTAAGACCCATCGAATACGATTTGATCAATGGATACACGTCAGACTGATAACCTCCGCTATTTCCCATTCCCCCACGTTCCGGGTCTATGCCGCGGAACGAGGTAAGAGTAGCCAGATTTTCACCGGAGAAGTAGATACGCAGGTTCTGTATATGCGCGACCTTTAGCCATTTTTTCGGCAGATTATATCCTAATTGCACGTTTTTGAGGCGGAGATACGCCAAATTGTCCAACCAGAACGTCGTTTCTTCACGGTTACTCGAACCGGCCAGACGAGGCCATTCGCCGTCGCGGTTTTCCCATGTCCATGGTAGCGACAGGTGTTCGTAGGAAGAGGCATAGCGTTGCGTGCCGAAGTTCACGTTGTTGTAATTGGTGATCCAGAACGTCTTACGTCCGGCAGAGCCTTGAAACAGCAGCGCCAAGTCGATGCCTTTCCACGAGGCGGATGCATTCAGGGCGTAATTCGTCGTTGGACGGTCACGCTGGTATTCCGTATAGGCGACTTTGTCGTTTCCGTCAATGCGTCCGTCGCCGTTTACGTCTTTACGTATAACATCACCCGGCGATATGCCCTGCGGCGTATTGCTGTAGACATCTCCCCAAGTTTGAGCAATACCATCTTGCTCGTAGGTATAAACAAAATGATAAGGCATGTTTACGTACACCCATCCTTTGTCCAAGAACTCGTTCCACGACTGCAGCTGGGTCCAGTTGCGTGAATAGTTGGCGCTGATCTGATAGGTGAGATCTCCTTGTTTGTCTCTCCAAGTCAGGTCAAATTCGACGCCACGATTACGCATGTCGCCGATATTGTCACGCGGAGCGCTGTAGGCGCCGGTTAGGTGGATAGACATTTGCGAAGGACGAATCATGCCGGTTGTCAGTCTGTCATAATAATCAAGCCCGGCTGTCAACCTGCCTTTTAAGAAGCCAAGGTCTAAGCCGACATTGGTTACAAACACCGACTCCCAGCTAAGGTATTGATTGATCATTTTCTTGTTTACGAATCCTTTAGCGATGCTGTTGCCTATCATGTAGTTGCTGGCGGTCAGCGTCTCTTTCTGCTCGAAACGGCTGACGTCATTGCTACCCAACGAGCCGTACGAAGCGCGTAATTTGCCTTGATACAGCCAGTTGCCTACAAGAGCTTTCACAAATTCTTCTTCCGAGAAACGCCAACCGACAGCTGCCGAAGGGAAGAAGCCGTATTGATGGCCGGGCAGGAAGCGCGACGAGCCGTCTACACGAAAGTTCAATTCCAGCAAGTATTTGTCGTAGGCCGTATAGTTTAAACGTCCGATATAGGAAAGCAAGCCTTCGGTTTCGGAGCTGCCCCCTGTGCCTTGAACATCGGTAAGTGCGGCATTTATCTCGTGCAAAGAGGGGTGAAGCCTGTTGTTACGCGATGAACTTTGCGAACGTGAGTACCAATACTCTTCGTTGTAGGCGAACATAGCCGAAATATCATGGCGCTCTGCGAGCTTGATATTGTAGTTCAACCGTCCGTGCAACTGGGTCTTGTAGCCTGTGTTGGTTGCGTTTGACACACCGGCATCCTCGCCGACATATACACGCGAGCTATACGAATCCGTCTGGAAGTTGTAAGCCCGATTCGGCATACTTGCCGACCATGTAAACTGGTTGAAATAGTTCAACGTATATTCAAGGCGACCTGTTAACCCTTTGACCGGCGACCACTCCAAGTACATGGTCGGAGTAAACTCCTGCCGATTCGAATAGTTGAGGTTATTCACCATATAGGTATAGGGGTTGTAAGCCTGGGCATCTTCGCCGTAAGCCATCGTACCTCCATATAAACCGGATACGGGATCATAAGGAACGATACCGGATATGGCGTATTGAAGGTCGTAACCGCCGGTATTGCTCTGGTTATCCGTGTCTGTGTAACCACCGCTCATGTAGTAGGAGCGATTGGTCCAGTTGCCTTGCGCACGTATGCCCACATTCACGGATGGTAATAATTTGTAATCGAAATTAAACCGCGCATTGTAGCGGGTATAATCGTTGTTGATTTGCAATCCTTCCTGATCGGAAACTCCGATGGATGCGTAGAAATTGGATTTATCGTTGCTGCCGCTTGCCGATACATTGTAGTTCTTTAAGAGGCCGTTGTCGCGCATAATCCAGTCCCACCAGTCGGCATTGGGATAGCGCAACGGATCAATCATGCCCAAAGCCATCCACTGGTCAATTGTACCGTTCTTAAACTGGTAGTTCGACTCAAGGGTATTGACGGCCGCCGCCCGCTGATGCAGCGTCAGGGCACGAGGATAGTCCGGCATAAATTCGATTTGGTTTGTCGGATAGGAAACGGCATAATTGCCTGAGAAATTAATTGATACCCTATCCGAGCCTTTTCCCGATTTTGTAGTGATCAGGATTACGCCGTTAGCAGCACGCGAACCGTAGATGGCTGAAGAAGCGGCATCTTTCAATACGGAAATACTTTCAATATCCGCCATGTTAAGGCGGTTGATGTTTACGTCGGGCATTCCGTCTACGACGATCAGGGGGCTGGAATTATTGACCGTTCCCAAACCGCGAATCATTAACGAAACGTCTTCTCGTCCGGCCATACTGCTGTTTTGGCTGACGGCTAAACCGGGAAGCATACCTTGCAATCCGGATGAAACGTCTGCTAATGAGCGGCTGGTCAGGGTCTCGTCCACAGTCATGGCCGAAACGGCGCCGGTCAGGTTCACTTTTTTCTGTGTTCCGTAGCCGACTACTACTACTTCCTCCAACACTTGACTGTCTTCGAGCAAAGTTACAATCAGGTTTGCCTGATTTCCTACCGCTATTTCCTGCGGAACATATCCGATGTACGATATTTGAAGGATGGCGCCGGAAGGAACAGTCAGGGTGAATTGCCCATCGACGTTGGTACTGATTCCGTTTGCCGTTCCTTTCTCAACCACACTCGCGCCAATGACCGACTCGCCGTTTACGTCTATAACGGTACCGGTGATACGTTTGTCCTGTTGGGTGGCAACCGGAGATGTTTTGTCGGAATTGACATACGGCTCATTGATAGACAATTTTGAGCTTTGTGGATATACGGTTGCCGACATACTCATGGTAAAAGAACAGCATAAGAATAAAGTCAGCTTTATAATCCGTATCCATTTTTCTGAAATAATTCTGAAAGCATAATTACTTTTTAAATATAAATTCATACTTTTATTGTTTGATTGTTATTGGTAAAAATTAATAATCTGCAGAAAATATTGATGGCATTTCCCGCTTCTCGTGTAATTCATTCGTTACTTTTGTTACTTTTGTTACTTTTCCATAGGCATTATTATTTATAGGTAATACTGATATTTTTTCTTTCACGCTGTATAACGCAAGGCATCGGCTGCAAGCGACGAAAACCATATCTCGCGCATGGATAGCAAATAACACACGTCTTCCGGCGAAGCGAGCTCCAGTCTCTTACTTCGCCTGCCTGCTCTGCCGGGAATGTAACCGGCAAGCAATCCGTCGATATGTGAATATTCTCCCTCCATATCTTATATACAGTTAAAAAAGGGGGAGGGGGTAGTGAAAAGGGTCAAAAAATGTTACAAATATTTTGCGAGTACGTCCCGCAACAGCTCCAAGGCGTTCTTAATGTGGTATTTTACGGTATTGACGGAGATATTCATTTCGGACGAAATCTCTTCGTAGGTCTTTTCTTCAAAACGGTTTTTTTCAAAAACTGCTTTACAGGCTTGCGGCAGTTGGTTTATGGCTTTGTTTATCTCGTCTTCCAACTCGTTTTCCAGAAGTTTTGCGAGCGGAGAGTCGTCCGTATCGGGAATATCCGGACAGGACGTTTCGTTGTCTTCCAAAACGGAGAAGTTTATTTCACGCCTTTCGTGCTCAAGTTGAAGGTGATTGATGCACCGGTTTTTGACGGCTCGCACCAGATAGGCTCTGACAGGAAAGGTTATGGTCAGCGTTTGTCTGTTTTCATAAATATGCGTTATCAAGTCGGCGGCGACCGTCTGCGCAAGGAAATCGTCTTTCAGAAATTCGTAGGCGATACGACAGAGCAAAGCGTAATGCTTATCGTACAGATACTTGTATGCACGATTATCTCCAATTTTTAACAAGTCGATGATTCCTTGCTCTTTATCGCTCATTATAGAATCATTTTATAAATATAACTAATTATTACCTAATAACAGTTAAAATTCTGATGCTAATAATTATCCACGAATGGCACGAATTTTCACGAATGTTGGAATATAGACGCTTGCTTTTTCGTGCAAATTCGTGTAATTCGTGGACTTTTAAAAGGTTTTATCCACGAATGGCACGAATTTTTACGAATGTCGGAAATATAATCGCCTGCCTATTCGTGCAAATTCGTGACATTCGTGGACAAAAGAAACAGCCTCCCGGATATTGCCCACTATTCACCAAATCAGTACCGTGCAGCCTTGATGATATTCTTCGGGATATCCGTATTGTCCATTTTCCGTGTAAACAGTTCCTGTCCCGCTCCTATCGCGAAAACCGGTACATAGCCGCCCGAATGAGACGTCGTCGCCCAGCCGAGTCGTGCCATGTCATTTATTATCTGGATGGCTTTTGCCACTATCAGGGGATTTTCGGAGTAGAGATTGGATTCCCTGACGTTGTTGCGGCGAGCAAGCGTGCTTTCGTAGGCGTCGCGCAATATCTTTTCGTTCTCCCAGCTTATGGGAACTTCGCGCCAGAAGCCCATCGTCTCCGTCAGCAAGGACTTTATATCCTCCCACGACACTTTTCCTTCCTTGACGCGGACGAGTTCGTTTACCATCGCAGACAAGCCGTCTTTCGATTTTTTCTGGTATTTGAGATAGCTCAGATTCTGGCTGCCGCGTCCGGGCGTCATTCCGCCGGTCTCGTGGTCAGCCGTGATTACGATAAGCGTTTCTTTCGGGTGCTTGCGGTAAAACTCGAAAGCGACCTTTATGGCTTCGTCCATGTCGATAACTTCCAGAATGGCGGCGGCGGCGTCGTTGGCATGACCGCCCCAGTCTATGCGACCGCCTTCTATCATAAAGAAGAAGCCTTTTTTATTGTCTCTCGTAAGAACGTCGATTCCTGCTTCGGTTATTTCCTTCAGGCTGAGGTCGCCTTCGCCGCGGTCGATGGAATACGGTATCGCGCCTGCTTCTTCCCATTTTTTCTGGACGAGTACGACACGTTTCGACTGACCGGCATTAGCCTTGAAGTCGTCGTATCCTTTGGAAACCGTATAGCCGGCTTTTTCAATCAGCGGATAAATATCCGGAGCTTTCGACTTGTCGTAGTAGTTATCCCTGTTATAGAAGCCTGCTCCGCCGAAGAAATCGAAGCCCGATTTAAGCAAATCGAGCGAAATCTCGTAATACATGCCGCGGTCGGGCTGATGACCGTAGAACGATGCCGGAGTAGCATGATTGATGGGAACGGATGACGAGACGCCGACCTTCTTTCCTGCTTTGCGGGCAAGTTCGGCGACCGTTTCGATGGAAGTCTTCTTGTCGGGCAAGAGACCGATAACGCCGTTATTCGTTTTCTCGCCGGTCGCCAGCGCCGTACCGCCGGCAGCCGAATCGGTCACATCGTCGTTGGCCGAGTACGACGTGGCAAACGAAGCGACCGGAAATCCGGCAAAGAACAGTTTCCCGGAGCCTCTTTCGCCGTTAATAGTTGACAAATACGCTTCGGTAAGGTTGATATAATTCACGCCCATACCGTCGCCGATAAAATAAAACACATACTTTGCCTGTCCGAAAACGCCTTGCGTAAAAACGAACAACACGGCAACAACTGAAATCAATAAAATTTTTCTCATAATTAATTATATTTAGTAATAAAATGTATTAACTTGTTCACTATTAACTGTTCACTGCTTACAAAAGCATCCCGCGCACTGTGCAAGTTCGCCGCGAAAGCGTTTCTCGACCAGAAACCGGAGGCGTTCCTTCAGCGCTTCCATTCTCACATTTTCGACAACGTCGGACGTAAAGGCGACGCTGAGAATCGTCCGTGCCTCGTCGCGAGAGAGGCCTCTGCTTTGCATGTAAAACAGCGCCTGTTCGTCCAGCTGACCGGTAGACATTCCGTGCGAACACTTCACG
This sequence comes from Tannerella sp., assembly GCA_031289515.1. GTDB lineage: Bacteria > Bacteroidota > Bacteroidia > Bacteroidales > Tannerellaceae > Tannerella. Next base: position 2,791 of record JAITPH010000197.1, on the reverse strand, counting down.
TCGTCGGCATATATTTCAAGTTGCGGTTTGCTGAACATCCGCGCTTCGCGGGTCAGGCACATATTGCGGTTTGTCTGAAAAGCCTCCGTTTTATCAGCCCCCGGACTGACAAGAATCCGACCGCTGAAAACGCCGGTAGACTTGTCGTCGAGCACGTTTTTGAACAACTCGGAGCTTTTGCAGCGAGGCGCGCGATGCGTTATGTGGGTATAGGTATCAAGCTGCTGGTTTCCGTCGAGGATAGCCATGCCGCAAAGCGTCGCTTCGGCGTCCTCGCCGTTCAGGGCGATATGATAATTGTTACGGCTAAGACCGTTAGTCAGCGTAATTCCGTTCACCAGAACATTCGACCGCGACGACTGTTCGGCATACAGCGACGAAAACCGCGTCGTCGAGACCGTGCTTTCTTCCAAATCGTAATAGTCGAAAAAAACGCCTTCTCCGGCAAATATCTCGACCACCTGCGTAGCAAGACACCGTACATCGTCCATCGTATGGTCGCAAACGAGCAAACGCGCTTCCGAGCGAGGCTCCATTATTATCAAAATGCGGCGGTTTGCCATTATATCGACCGCGCTGTGAAAGATATTCACCAACTGAATCGGACGTTTGAGTTTCACGTCGCTCTGCACGTAAAGCACAAAACCGTCCTGCGCCAGCATGGTATTCAGCGCGGCGACCGAATCGTCCGGCGTCCGCGCCGCCTTGCCGTAATAACGCGAAGCAACATCGGGAAAACGCTCGCTGAAAGCCTTCAAGCCGCCTGCATAAACGCCTTCGGGCAACGACGTCCTGGGCAAGGAATCCTCGTAAAACGAATCGTTCACGACAAAAAATATCTGCGTACTCATATTGGGAACGTCGCAACGAAACACGTCCGCCGGATTAATCGCCGTCTTGAAACGCCGGAGATTAAGTCCGTAGTCGGGCGCAAAAGCCTGCGCCGTGTCCGTATAACGAAAATCTTCATGTTTCGACGACGGAAAACCCAGACGCACGAAATCGTCGAACGCCCCCTGACGCAATTCATTCATGCAATCCGAAGAGTTTTGCCACACAATATCCCTATATTGCGTAAACACATCCGTATATTGTTTTTCCGCGTTCATTCAGATATTGTTTTTAAGCCAGTCGTAGCCTTTCCTTTCAAGTTCCATAGCGAACTCCGGTCCGGCAGTCTTCGCAATGCGTCCGTTGTAAAGCACATGAACTGCATCCGGCTTTATATAATCGAGCAGACGCTGATAGTGAGTAATGACTATTGTCGCGTTATCGGGCGATTTCAACTTATTCACGCCGTTAGCGACAACGCGCAGGGCGTCGATGTCAAGCCCGCTGTCGGTCTCGTCCAGTATCGAGAGCGTCGGACTAAGCATAGCCATCTGAAAAATTTCATTACGTTTCTTCTCGCCGCCCGAAAAGCCTTCGTTCACGCTGCGGCTTGCAAGTTTGCTGTCCATTTCGACGAACTCTCTTTTTTCGCGCATCATTTTCAGGAAAGCCGTAGCCGAAAGCGGCTCTTCGCCTCTGTACTCGCGATGCGAATTAACGGCGGCGCGCATAAAATTGACCATGCTCACGCCGGGTATCTCCACCGGATATTGAAAACTGAGAAACAGGCCTTCGCGACTGCGGTCTTCGGGCGTCATCGCAAGCAAGTCCCTTCCCTTGAACATGACTGTGCCTTCCTTAACCGTAAAAGTCGGATTACCGACCAGAACGCTGCTCAAAGTACTTTTTCCGGAGCCGTTAGGTCCCATGATGGCATGAACTTCGCCCGCATTAATAGCGAGGTCGATGCCTTTTAATATCTCTTTACCGTCTATTCCGGCATGTAAATTCTTTATCTCTAATAACATAATTGAATATTATTTTTCATCCTACGCTCCCTTCCAGTGATATTGCCAACAGTTTCTGCGCTTCGACGGCAAATTCCATCGGCAGCTTGTTCATCACTTCATGCGCATAGCCGCCGACTATCAGATTGACGGCTTTTTCGGTATCTATTCCCCGCTGGTTGCAATAAAACAGCTGGTCTTCGTTTATCTTGGAAGTCGTAGCCTCATGCTCGACTATTGCAGTTTCATTCTGTATGTCGGCGTATGGAAAAGTATGCGCTCCGCAAGTCGAACTAAGCAGCAGACTGTCGCACTGGCTGTGGTTTCGGGCATTTACGGCGCGCGGGGCAACTTTTACCAATCCGCGATAACTGTTCTGGCTGTGACCGGCCGAAATACCCTTCGAGACTATCGTACTGCGGGTATTGCGACCGAGATGTATCATTTTCGTACCGGTATCGGCCTGCTGATAATTATTTGTCACGGCAACCGAATAAAACTCGCCTGCGGAGTTATCGCCCGCTAATATGCACGACGGATATTTCCATGTTATAGCCGAGCCGGTCTCTACCTGCGTCCACGAAATCTTACTTCCATCGCCTTTACAAAGCCCGCGTTTGGTTACGAAATTGTAAATGCCGCCGTTGCCGTTTTTATCGCCCGGATACCAGTTCTGAACGGTAGAATATTTCACCTCGGCGCGCTCGTTCGCTATAATCTCGACTATCGCCGCATGAAGCTGGTTTTCGTCGCGGCGGGGAGCGGTGCAGCCTTCGAGGTAGCTCACGTAAGCATCGTCGTCGGCAACGATAAGCGTCCGCTCGAACTGCCCGGTGTTTGCGGCATTTATGCGGAAATAAGTACTCAACTCCATCGGACAGCGCACGCCTTTGGGAATATAGGCGAAAGAGCCGTCGGAGAACACAGCAGAGTTAAGGGCGGCAAAATAATTG
>JAITPH010000107.1 GCA_031289515.1 Tannerella sp. | reverse complement strand
ATTAGCGCATATTGCTTTGACGGATTTAACAGGAGGCTGTCGATAAATTCCGAAAGTCCCTTATCCGTGAGAAACAGCAACCAATCATACGATTGCGCTAACACTTTTAATTCTTTATTCGGATTTTCGGAACTAAACCAATTGCCATGATTGCTGACAATTCCAACCGTCAAGATAAAACGCCGTAACAATTCGCTATCATTGGAATAAATCACATCTTCCATTAAGCGGGCAAACGGTTTGATAAGGTACGAGCCATCGCTTTTGTAAATAATTCCGTGCAACTCGCCTGTCTCTGTTCTTATTTTCTGAAGAGAAGAAGCCGTTCGTGCAACATAAGCGCCTTGTTTTGCCTTTTCAATCGTTTGCGGACCTTTACTCATTCCCTCTTCAATTCCCACTCGTTTACATTCAAAGATAGAGTATGGCTTTTTACTTTGTTCGTAAATATGCAATTCCCATTCGCTACCATTATCTGTTTTGATACTTGCCAACAAAAACGTATTATCGGAAACAGCGATCGTGCAAGCGTTTCGCAGAATGCCATTTCTCAATAAATGATTGGCTTTTCGTTCCAATCCCTGTAAATCAAAACCTTTCTCTTCAAGCGCTTTAAGAATTGTGTTTGCGGTAATTGATTTTTTGGATTTGCCAATATTTACGGTTGATGCGCGAAGAATGGGGTGCAAAGAATACTCGACATTATGCGTAATGTCGGGATTTCCATATTCTTCAAGTCCTCGTTCGATGGATATGTGGTTATTCAGTCCCCATGTTTTAAGAAGATAATAGGCGATAATTTCGACAAGCGTACCCAACGTTCGCCCTGCTGCTTTTTTGGGGGCTTTTGTGTGGCTGAAGACATTGTCTGCCAATACATTTTGTAATTTATCTACTGATTCGTATCCCATATTATTTTTTTTTGCAAATATACTCTTTTTTTCGATTTGCTGTTTTCTTTATTGCCTGTTTTCAAAAATTTGAATCAAAAATCAAATGCCAACTGCGTAGGTGGCAACTGGGTGAATGACTTGCGGTGATACGGCGTCAAGCCGTATTGACGTATGGCGGTGCGGTGCGCTTTTGTCGGATAGCCTTTGTTTTTGCGCCATCCGTATACGGGATATTCGGCATCGAGACTGCTCATATATTCGTCGCGGTGCGTCTTGGCAAGTACCGACGCGGCGGCAATCGACAAATACTTGCCGTCGCCCTTGACTATCGCCGTGTGCGGAACGTCGGGGTACGGAGTGAAGCGATTTCCGTCGATAAGCAGATGTTCGGGCATTGTTCGCAGTTGCGCAATGGCTCGGTGCATGGCAAGAAACGATGCTCTAAGTATATTAATCACGTCAATTTCTTCTGCCGAAACGACCCCTACCGCCCATGCCAAAGCCTCTGCCTCAATCACAGGTCGCAACATATCGCGCTGTTTCTCCGACAGCAGTTTGCTATCGTTCAAATCGTTATTGCGGAAATCCGGCGGCAGCACAACGGCAGCAGCAAAAACCGCTCCCGCAAGGCAACCGCGACCGGCTTCGTCGCAACCCGCCTCAATACGCCCTTTTTCAAGACAAGACAATAGCATATCAGAACATTGCGCTAACACGTTCGATACCGGATATTAAGGCGTCAACCTCGTCCTTCGTATTATAAAACGCAAAAGACGCGCGCACCGTTCCTTCGACGCTTAGCGCCTTCATAAGCGGCTCGGCGCAGTGATGACCGGTGCGAACGGCAATTCCGAGCCGGTCTAACAACATCCCCATATCATAATGATGTATATCTCTCAACAGAAACGAGATAACGCCGCTTTTTTCCGGAGCCTGACCGAAAATCCGCATTCCGTCCATCGCCGTCAGCCTGTCCGTCGCATATCTCAACAATTCGTTTTCGTACTCGGCAATCGCCGACAAGCCAACCTTGCCGACATAGTCCAAAGCCACAGCCAAAGCGGCGCTTCCAATATAATCGGGCGTGCCGGCTTCAAATTTATACGGCAAATCGTTGAATTTAGTCCTTTCGAACGAGACCGAAGCAATCATCTCGCCGCCACCCTGATAAGGCGGAATCATTTCGAGCCATTTTTCTTTGCCATAAAGTACGCCTATGCCGGTCGGACCATAAATCTTATGTCCGGAGAACACATAAAAGTCCACGTCCAGCGCCTGCACATCGACCTTTTTATGGGCTACCGCCTGCGCGCCGTCGATAAGTACCGGAACGTTGCTGGAATGAGCCGTCCGGATAATCTTTTCGACAGGATTAATCGTCCCCAGCACATTGGATACATGAGTGACGGCGACCAATCGCGTACGGTCGGAAAACAGCCGCTCAAACGCCTGCATATCAAGCTCGCCCCGCGCATCGACAGGTATCACCTTCAGGACGATATTCCGCCGCGCAGCCTGAATCTGCCATGGCACAATGTTGGAATGATGCTCCATAGCCGAAATAATCACCTCGTCGCCCGGCTTCATACATTCATAGACAAAACTCGATGCCACAAGATTTATGGATTCCGTCGTGCCTCGCGTAAAGATTACTTCTTCCGGCCGACCGGCATTAATGAACTTTTGCACCGTCCGGCGCGCGTTCTCGTGCGCTTCCGTAGCCTGCTGACTGAGGAAATGCGCGCCTCTATGTATGTTTGCGTTCACGCTGTAATATTCTTCGACGATTTTTTCGACGACGCAACGCGGCTTTTGCGTCGTCGCCGCATTGTCCAGGTAAACCAGAGGCTTGTCGTAGACCAGACGTTTCAGAATCGGGAAATCGTTTCGTACTGTTTCGTTCATAGATAATAATGTTTCTAATACGCGGCAAATGTACAAAAAATAGACTATATCGTTGCCGGAAAAATAAAAAACATAAGCAAAACGAATAAAAACTCCGAAATATTTTTTTATTCCGGAAAAAATCATTTCCTTTGTTGCCGTATTTAGATAAACATTATTAAAACAAAACAAAGGATTATGAAAAGAGTATTTTTAGGAATGACATTGATCGCCGCATTAAGTCTTTCGGCAGGTGCCTACGCAGATGATGGCAAAACAAAGAAGAAAGACGTTAAGAAAACAGAGCAGCCGGCGCCTGCGAAAGAGGCTAAAGAGGCAAAGTCTTGTTGCATGGATGCAGCCGACGCTAAAGCCGATGCTAAAGCGGGTGAGAAATCTTGCTGCCAGGGCGAGAAGAAAGAAGGCGAACAGAAAGCATGTTGCGCCGCAAAAAGTGAAGCCGACAAGAAATAAAATTGTTGTTGGCGGGAGAAATGAAGAGCTTCGGAGCAGTAATTGTTCCGGAGCTTTTTTTTTCTTTGAAAAATATTTTATCCGAAAGGTTTGCCGGTAAACAAAAATAGCCTATATTTGCCCGCAAATAAACATATCTATTAATAATTTTAAAGCAAAAAAAGATGGAGAAACAGTATGTGATAGGCATAGATATCGGCGCTACCAACTCGGTTTTCGGAGTAGTAGACGCGAGAGGGACAATTTTGTATGACGGCTCGATAAAAACCGGCATTTACGAGGACATAAACGACTACATATCGGCGCTTGCAACAGGCCTTTATGAAGTAATCGAGAAAGTCGGCGGTCCGGGTAACATCCGTGGCATAGGCGTTGGAGCGCCGAACGGCAATTATTTCAGCGGATGTATCGAGTTCGCGCCCAACTTGCCGTGGAAAGGCAAAATTCCGCTGGCACAGTTAATCAGCGAAAAGACGTATAACATCCCGGTCACTCTTACCAACGATGCAAATGCCGCCGCTATCGGCGAGATGACCTACGGAGCGGCTCGCGGAATGAAGGATTTTATCGAGATAACGCTTGGTACGGGCGTCGGCAGCGGTATCGTTAT
>JAITPH010000041.1 GCA_031289515.1 Tannerella sp. | reverse complement strand
GTTTTTTAAACCGGTTATGCTTCATCAACTTCAGACCCGAAACGGAATTCATTATCGGATAACCGGCTTTTTTCTTGCGGATAATCAAATCAATTACTTCCCGCCGTCTGTCCCAGTCGAGAAATAAATCCTCCGTTCCGGCGTAAGGCGTATGGAAATTCAATGAAATGGAACGTATGTGCGGATTGCTTTCGGCATATTCGACGGTCTCTTCCACCGACGGATAATTGCGACTGTTCACAACCATGTTCACGCTCAGTCGGGGATGGTTGGCTGTGGCTATGTTTTTCACCAAACGGTCGAAAGAGCCTTTTCCGCGAATATCGTCGTGATAATCTCCCAAACCGTCCAGACTTACCCAAATCGAATCGGCTTCCGAGCCGGTAAACGGCTTTTGAGCATTTGTAGTAATGGTAGTCGAATAAAATCCGATTCCCTTAGCCAGACGAATCAGGCTGTTCAAATCCTCATCCCCATCGTGCCACAAAGTAGGCTCTCCGCCTTCAAAATCCACAAACCGCGACCCCAAACGGTAAGAGCGAATCAGTTCGTCCCTGATTTGTTGATAGGATTTAACATTCGGATTTGCCAACCGATACACCGTACAATGCTTGCAGGTCAGGTTGCACTTGTCCGAAATAAACAAAACCGATTGCAAAGGCTTTTTCACGCCCAGAAATCGCGCTTTGAAAAACCACCAGGGCATATATAAAAAAGATTTTATCATTGAATTTTATACGGCAAGAGTAACGATAATAATAATCAAACAGAAGAACGACAAAAGATTGCGAGCCGAAAGCCATCGAATCATAAACCATTCCAGCTCGAACGCCTGTATTCTTTTCCAGTCGCCCATCGGGCCCATCCACCAGCGGGGAGAAAATCGCCTTTCAGGCTCGCGGACAAATGCAACCATCAGGCAGAACAACGAAACAGCCATCGGAAGCGTCAATAAAGTCAGCAGGTAATAAGCGGACAAATATCCGGCAATCACGCCGCCGACGATACAGCCGAAAGCCGTCGCCAAAAGCAACAGCAGACATATCAGCATACGGTTTTTGTCTTTCAGCAAAACGGCAAAAGTCATTTTCCCCGCTTCCCTGTCCGGCTCGAAGTCCATAATCGCATGTGTATAAACAATGTTGGCGACCAACAAGCCCACCGGAACTGAAACAAACACGACCGACCAGTCGAAAATGCCGCAAGCCGAATAATAAACGCCAATCATCGACAGCGGCCCAAACATAAGACCGATTAATATTTCGCCCAGACCGCGGTACGACAACCGCAAAGGCGCGCCTGAATAAGAAACGCCCAAAAACCCGGTAATCAGCGCCAGATAAAAAATCACATTTCCGCGATGCCACCAGATGACAAATCCGAAAGCGACTGCTATCGCGCAAAAAGTCAAACAGGCAACCAGCAACTGCTTCAAACCGGTTTCTCCCGACGTGAGATAACGGCACTTGGCGATGCGGGCGCGAAATCCTTTTCGGGACATCGTATCCCGAAACTCCGAACTTTTTACTTTGTAATCGAAATAATCGTCAAACAGATTCATTCCCAAATGACCGGCGACAACGCCCAACACAGCCGAGAGTCCCAAATAAATCGAAAACCCTGTTTCGCGGGAAGCCATGCAAAGAGCCAAAACAGCCGGTAAAAGGCTCTGCGGCAACGCCGTTGGACGAGCATTCCGAAACCAAAAACGTATTATATTCATGAATTGTACGTTTCAAGGAATTTGGATTCCTTTTCCGGAGTGATGGTAATTGCGGAGGAATCGGCAGGAATCAGGACGGTTTGACCCTGTTTTACCGGTAATTCATTGCCTTTATCGTCGTTTAATACCGCTTTCCCTTCTGTACATATATATATTACAAACGAATCAAGCGAGGAGAAATCGCGCGTCAAAGGCTTGTCCAACGAAATCAGATTTGTCGTGAAGTACTTGCAATCGACCAACTCCGTCACTTCGTTCATGCAGGGCGTATATTGCGTCTTGTAATCGGGCAGCAAAGAATAGTCGATGGCGTCTTTTGCAAGTTCGGTATGAAGCTCGCGACCGTTGCCGTCGGCGTCTTTACGGTTATAGTCGTAAATACGGTAGGTGATGTTGCTCGTTTGCTGAATTTCAGCTATAAAGCAACCTGTTCCGATGGCGTGAACACGACCGGCGGGCAGGAAAAACACATCGCCCGATTTAACGTTATACCGTTTAAGAGCATCGACGACAGTATTGTTTTCGACCATGCGAACATATCCGTCGGCGTCTGTCTGTTGCGAAAAACCGTCGTACAGCACGGCGTCGGGCGTGGCTTTCACCACATACCACATTTCGGTCTTCCCGAAAGAATTATGCCGTTTCAAGGCAAGTTCATCGTCGGGATGAACCTGTACGGAAAGGTTGTCGCGGGCGTCGATAAACTTGATTAGCAGGGGAAAAGTATCTCCAAATCGTGCAATAACCTTATTGCCGAGCAATTGAGCGCCATATTCCCGGATAAGGTCATCAATAGTTTTTCCAGCCAGACGACCGTTGGAAACAACAGAAAAATCGCTGTCGACATGCGACAGTTCCCAGCTCTCGCCGATCTTCCGCGAATCCGGCGGAAGTCCCTTAAAGGGAAGAATATCCGTTCCGCCCCAAATTATTTCTTTAAATAAAGGTTTAAATGTAAAAGGATAAAGATGTTCCATAACAAATTTAATATTTATAATTTTTCGAGTACAAGAGCCGAACGCGCGGGAATATACAGCTTCAGCCATCCCTTGTTCTGACCTTCATACAGAGGGTCGACCTGCGTAAAGCGATCTATTGTATCATCGTTAAGTCCGTTCCCGCCAAACCGCCTTGCGTCGGTATTAAGCACAACCTTGTATTTTCCCTGATAAGTAAGGAATCCGTAGTCGAGGAACGATTTTACAGGATTAAAATTAAACACGAACAGCAACCTGTCCCTCATATAGGCAAGAATCTGGTCGCCGTCATTGTCCCAGACCTTTTGAAGAGGCGCATCAGGAAAATCTTTTACGCTGCAAATCAACGAAAGCATCTCGCGGTCGAAATTTCCGAGAAAATGATATTTCAAATCGGGGTTATCAACGAGATTCCACTGTCGGCGGGCGTATTTATAAGACCAGTTATTGCCTTCGCGGGGGAAGTCTATCCATTCGGGATGTCCAAATTCGTTTCCCATGAAATTGAGGTATCCGCCGTTGATAGTAGTCGCCGTGACAAGGCGAATCATTTTGTGCAGCGCCATACCGCGTTCGATTGTGAAATCGCGGTCATCGGCTTGCATGTGCCAGTACATGCTTGCATCCATCAGCCAGAATACTATGGTTTTATCGCCCACTAAAGCCTGATCGTGGCTTTCGGCATAACTAATCGTTTTCTCGTCCTTGCGGCGATTGGTCGTTTCCCACCAAATGACCGAAGCCTTCCAATCCTCGTCTTTTTTCTCTTTAAGCGTTTTTATCCAGAAATCGGGAATATTCATAGCCATTCTGTAATCGAAGCCATAGCCGCCGCTCGCGAATTTTGCAGCCAGACCGGGCATGCCGCTCACTTCTTCAGCTATCGTTATCGCATCGGGATTGACTTCGTGGATAAGTTTGTTCACAAGCGTAAGATAGGCAATCGCGTCGCCGTCCTGACTGCTGTTGTAATAATCGCCGTAGTTCGAGAAATTCTCGCCGAGACCGTGACTGTAATACAGCATCGAGGTGACGCCGTCGAAACGGAATCCGTCGAAATGATATTCTTCAAGCCAGAACTTGCAGTTGGAGAGGAGGAAATGAATGACTTCGTTCTTGCAGTAATTAAAACAAAGCGAGTCCCACGCAGGATGTTCGCGCCGTGCTCCTGTATGAAAGTATTGATAGTAAGAGCCGTCGAAGCGTCCCAAGCCTTCGGCTTCATTTTTTACGGCATGACTGTGAATAATGTCCATTATTACGGCAATTCCCTGTTCGTGAGCGTCGTCGATGAGGCGTTTCAATTCGTCGGGCGTGCCGAAACGCGAAGAAGCCGCGAAAAAACTGCTTACATGGTATCCGAAAGAGCCGTAATACGGATGTTCCTGTATTGCCATGATTTGAATTGCATTATAGCCGTCGTTTCTGATGCGGGGCAGGATATTCGTGCGAAATTCTTCGTAAGAGCCGAGTTTTTCTTCCTGCGACGACATGCCGATATGACATTCATATATCAAAAGAGGCGATGTATCGGGCTTGATTTTCGGATGTTTGAAGATATACGGATTTTCCGGTTTCCATACCTGAGCGGAGAAGATTTTCGTATGCTCGTCTTGCACAACCCGCCTGCACCATGCCGGAATACGTTCTCCGCTTCCGCCTTCCCACTCTACAAGCAACTTGTAGAGGTCTTGGTGATGTATCCTGTCTTTCGGCAGACGCGCTTCCCAGTTACCGTTTCCGATATGCCGCAGCCTGAAATCTTCGTTCTTCTGCCATTTATTGAACGTCCCGATGATGTAAATAGCAGTGGCATTAGGCGCCCATTCGCGCAGAATCCACTCATTATCGGCATGATGAAGTCCGAAATATAAATATCCGGACGAAAAATCGGACAACGACATCCTACCGTTGAGAGTGAGTTCCTTTTCCTTCTCAACGGCATAACGATAGCGCCCTTCAATAGCGCTTTTGTATGGCTCCAGCCACGGGTCGTCCTGTATTAATCGAAGCATTTCCTCGCTCATTCGTATTATCAATTTGTTATACTCTCGTTTGTCAAAGGTACTTTCTTATTTTCGATTTTCCAACTATTCGCAAGACTTTTCTCAAAAAGTTTTCAACAGCAGTTTTTCAGGACGGTGATATTCGTCTGAAACGAAACGGTTTATAAAAAAAGAAAGTCTCGATAATCACATCGAGACTTTCCCGCATTTAATAATCAATTAAATTTCTAAATATATGAAAAAGAAATTAGTAGTTTATGGCTCTTATCTGAAAATAAGCCTTCGGATGAGAGCATACCGGACAAAGTTCGGGAGCTTTTTTACCAATAACGATATGTCCGCAGTTGCCGCATTGCCAAATTTGGTCGTTATCGCGTGAGAATACCAAACCGTCCTTTATGTTAGCCAACAGCTTACGGTATCTTTCTTCATGCTCTTTTTCGACCTTGGCTACTCCTTCGAATAAAGTCGCTATATTAGTAAAACCTTCTTCTTTAGCGGTTACGGCAAAGCCTGCATACATGTCGGTCCACTCGTAGTTTTCGCCGAGAGCCGCGTCAAGCAGATTCTCCGGCGTAGCGGGGATTGCGTTGTCATGCAATAGTTTAAACCAGACTTCGGCATGTTCTTTCTCGTTTTTGGCTGTCTCTTCGAAGATATTGCCAATCTGAACATAACCGTCCTTTTTCGCTTTGGAAGCGTAATACAGATATTTAGTATGAGCTTGAGACTCGCCGGAAAAAGCTGTTTTCAAGTTTTCTTCTGTTTTTGAACCTTTTAATGATTTCATTTTTTCTTCTTTAATTAGTAAATAATATAATATCGGTACAAAGGTAATGCTATTTACCGTAAAAAACAAATATTATACCGAAAATTTTCATTTCCATTCCTGTTTTATCATCCTTTGGTAGCTGTTATAACGCCACTTGGCATTTTCTTCGGCTGCTCGGAACAACTCTTCGGCTTCGTCGGGATATTGCTTTGAAACAGACGAGAATCGTACTTCGCCTTTCAGGAACTCCTGAAATTTATCCCACTGCGGCGCTTTGCTGTCGAGGGTGAACGGATTCTTGTCTTCGGCTTCCAGATCCGGATTGTAACGCCACAGATGCCAGTATCCACATTCTACGGCGTCTTTTTCTTCCTGCTGGCTCTTGCCCATGCCTTTGCGCAAACCGTGATTGATACAGGGCGCGTAGGCTATTACGAGCGACGGGCCATTGTATGCTTCGGCTTCGCGAATCGCTTTGAGGGTCTGCCCCTGATCTGCTCCCATCGCTATCTGGGCTACATAAACATAGCCGTATGTAGTAGCAATCATGCCGAGGTCTTTCTTGCGGATACGCTTTCCGGCTGCGGCAAATTTCGCTATCGCACCGACTGGCGTAGCTTTCGACGACTGACCGCCGGTATTGGAATATACCTCCGTGTCGAGCACAAGGATATTCACATTTTTGCCCGACGCAATTACGTGATCCAGACCGCCGTAGCCAATATCGTACGAAGCGCCGTCGCCGCCGATAATCCATTGCGAACGCTTTGCCAAATACTGGCTGAGTTCGGCTAATTGCCGCCCTGCTTCACACTGTGGATTGGCAGCGGCATATTCTTTCAGTATCGGGGTGATTTGTGCGGCAAGCTCTTTCGACTTTTCCGCGTCTTCGCGGTTGGCAATCCAGTCTTCCCACAAGGCTTTTACTTCTTCGGGAGGATTGCCTTCGGCTATCACTTCCCGCATCAGGCGGACAATGCGATCGCGCATCTTTTCATTTGCCAATTCCATGCCTAACCCAAATTCGCAGAAGTCTTCAAACAAAGAATTTGCCCATGCCGGACCCTGTCCCTTTTCGTTCTTGGTATAGGGAGTCGAGGGAATTGAGCCGGAATAGATTGAACTGCAACCGGTCGCATTGGAAACCATCTGGCGGTCGCCGAACAATTGCGTAATCAGCTTGACGTACGGCGTTTCGCCACAACCGGCACATGCTCCGGAGAACTCGAACAGCGGTTTGGCAAACTGCGAATTTTTTACATTCGTCTTCACATCTATCAGATTTTGCTTCGATTTTACGCTGTTGGCGCAGAAATCCCAATTCTTCCGTTCGTCTATCTGCGTCTCCAGATCAACCATTGCAAGCGCTTTATTTCCCTTGAAACCGGGACAAATGTCGGCGCAGTTGCCGCAACCCAGACAGTCGAGCACATCGACCTGAATACGGAACGACATGCCCTTGAGCGCAGCGGGAGCTTTCACTTCGAGAGTATCGAAAGCCGCGCCCGACTTCTCTGCTTCGTCCAGCACAAACGGACGGATTGAAGCGTGAGGACAGACGTAAGCGCACTGATTGCACTGGATACAGTTATCTTTGTTCCATACAGGCACGAAGGCTGCGACGCCGCGTTTCTCATATTGTGCAGTTCCCTGCATCCATGTGCCGTCTTCGCTGCATTTGAAATACGAAACAGGTATCAAATCGCCATCCTGAGCGTTTATGGGACGAACGACGTCGTTGATAAACGCCGGATCGCTGTTCGTTTCGGATGCGTCGTCCGGAAGCGTCGCCCAGACAGGCTCTATTGCAAGCTGTTTGAACTCGCCGCCACGGTCTACCGCCGCATAGTTCTTGTTGATTATGTCTTCGCCCTTTTTGCCGTAAGACTTGACGATAAATTTCTTCATCTGCTCTATTGCCAACTCTACCGGTATCACTTTGGTAATGCGGAAGAAAGCCGATTGCAGAATGGTATTCGTGCGGTTGCCAAGCCCTATTTCCTGCGCAATCTGCGTAGCGTTGATGTAATAAACCTTGATATTCTTCTTTGCAAAATAGCGTTTCACCTTATTAGGAAGGTGTTCTGCAAGGGCATCGCCTTCCCAGACGGTATTCAGCAGGAAAGTGCCGCCTTCGCGCAAGCCCTTCGTCACGTCGTACATCCGGAGATATGCCTGAACGTGACAGGCAACGAAATTCGGCGTATTGACAAGGTATGTCGAACGTATCGGAGTATCGCCGAAACGGAGGTGCGAACAGGTGAAACCACCCGATTTCTTAGAATCGTACGAGAAATAAGCCTGACAGTATTTATTTGTGTTATCGCCGATTATTTTGATGGAGTTCTTGTTTGCTCCGACCGTGCCGTCGGCTCCAAGTCCGTAGAACTTTGCTTCGTACATGCCTTCGCCGCCCATTGCTATTTCTTCTTTTCCGGGCAGGGAAGTAAACGTGACGTCGTCTACAATGCCTATCGTAAACTGATTTTTCGGCAACGGCATGGACAAGTTTTCATACACCGACAATATTTGCGACGGAGTGGTATCCTTCGAGGAAAGTCCGTATCGACCGCCAACTATAAACGGAGCGTTTTCTTTTCCGTAGAAACAATCTTTCACGTCCATATATAAAGGCTCTCCGTTTGATCCCGGCTCTTTTGTGCGATCGAGGACGGCTATGCGCTTTGCCGTCGCCGGCACTGCTGCAAGGAAATGTTTTGCCGAGAACGGACGGTACAGGTGAACTGCCACCAATCCCACTTTTTCGCCTTTAGCTGCGAGATAATCAACAGTCTCGCGTATGGCTTCGGTGACGGAACCCATTGCTATTATCACGCGGTCGGCGTCCGGCGCTCCGTAATAGTCGAACAAGCCGTATTTGCGACCGGTAATTGCCGAGATTTGATTCATATAATCCTCTACAATGGCGGGAACGGCTTCGTAATACTTGTTACTTGCCTCGCGATGCTGGAAAAAGGTATCGGGATTTTCTGCCATGCCGCGCGCTACCGGATTTTCGGGATTGAGGGCGCGGAGACGAAACCCGGACAGCGCTTCTTGGTCGATAAGCGGCGCCAAATCGTCGTTGGCGAGTGTTTCGATTTTCTGTACCTCGAGCGATGTACGGAAACCGTCGAAGAAATTCAGGAACGGCACGCGCGACCTGATTGTAGACAGATGCGCTACGGCGGCCAAGTCCATTACTTCCTGAACAGAGCCTTCGGCAAGCATGGCGAAACCTGTCTGGCGACATGCCATAACGTCCTGATGGTCGCCGAAAAT
>JAITPH010000025.1 GCA_031289515.1 Tannerella sp. | reverse complement strand
GGCTTGTCGGTCATCTCGAATACAATATCCGCGCCTTTCATCAGATCGGAATATTGAAAGAAATTCTTTGTATAATCCTGTCCGTTGTATTTGATTTGACGGATATATCGGTTGGCCGGACTGTTGTTGTTTGTCTGAATATGTATCGTCTTGCCGTTTTCGAGATGAATATCCATACCGTCGAAAAGCGGCGAGCCTATAACGTATTCGTCGGCAGCGGGCGTTACAGGATAGAATCCCATTGATGAAAAAATGTACCAAGCCGAGGTTTGACCGTTGTCCTCGTCGCCGCAATATCCGTCGGGAGCGGGTTTATAGAGTTTGTCCATCACTTCGCGCACCCAATATTGCGATTTCCATGGCTGTCCGGCGTAATTGTACAGATATATCACATGTTGAATCGGCTGATTTCCATGCGCATAATTTCCCATGTTCATTATCTGCATCTCGCGTATTTCGTGGATTACCGAGCGATAGTACGATTCATCGAAAATCGGAGGAAGAACGAAGACCGTATCAAGCATTTTGACGAATGTTTCCTTGCCGCCCATCAGGTTTACAAGTCCCTGAATGTCGTGGAACACAGACCATGTATAATGCAGACTGTTTCCTTCGGTGAAGGCGTCGCCCCATTTGAACGGACTGAACGGCGACTGAAAAGCGCCGTCCTGATTGCGCCCGCGCATGAGGTTGGTCGTCTTGTCGAAAACGTTTCGGTAGTTCAGGCTTCTCTCGCGGAATATGGCTATCTCGCTTTCAGGCTTGCCGAGCGCCTGACCGAGACGGTATATGCAATAGTCGGCAAAGGCATATTCGAGCGTCCGCGCTACGTTTTCGCGTTTTTTGATGTCATACGGCACGTATCCCAATTTGTTGTAATAGTCTACTCCGAAACGTCCTACGGAGGAGAGCGGTCCCTCGTTTTTCGAGTTTTTGAGGACTGCTTCCCAAAGCGCTTCGACGTCGTAGTTTCGGCGTCCCTTGAGCCATGCGTCGGCGATGATGGTAGCCGAATTGGAGCCTATCATGCAGTCTCTGTGACCGGGGCTTGCCCATTCGGGCAACCAGCCGCTTTCCTTGTATGTATTGACCAATCCTTCCTGTATATGCTCGTTGAGCGTCGGAAACATGAGATTGAAAAACGGAAATACGGCGCGGAACGTGTCCCAGAAACCGTTGTCGGTAAACATGTATCCGGGTAGCGTCTTGCCGTTGTATGGGCTGTAATGCACTACATTTCCGTTTTCATCGTAGTCGTAAAACTTGCGCGGAAACAGCAATGTGCGATAAAGGCATGAATAAAAAGTCTGCTGTTGAGTCTCTGTGCCTCCCTTGACTTCGATGCGCGAAAGCGCTTCATTCCAGATGTTTTCGCCTGCGGCTTTTATATTATCGAATGAGTCGTCGCCCAATTCTTTGAGATTGCGGAACGCCTGCGGCTCGTCGATAAATGATGACGCGACTTTGGCGATGATTTGCTGCCCCCGGCGTGTCTTGAATTTCAATGCCATTATTCTGGTATCGTCTTTCGATGCGGGATTTTTTTCTTCCGAAGAATAAACGTCGATGCACGGCTCGCTGAATTGAATGACAAAACAGTTTTTGAAATTATCGGGGACGCCTCCGCGATTGCGTGTCGAATAGCCTGTGACGGTTTTTCGGTCGGGCGAAATCTTTATTTCGGATTTCATATCGGCGGCATCAACGAGTATCCATGCGTCGTCGCTTTCCGGAAAGGTGAAACGAAACATGGCTGCACGTTCCGTAGGGGTTATCTCGGCGACTATATCGTAATCGGCGAGATATGCGCTGTAATAGTGAGGTTTTGCCACTTCTGCCTTATGCGAAAACCAGCTTGCACGTTCTTCTGGCTTGAGTTTCAGTTTGTCTGCCCCTGTAAGCGGGAAGAGCGAGAACTGCCCATAGTCGCCTATCCATGGGCTTGGCTGGTGTGTTTGCTTGAAGGCTTGCAACTTGTTTGAGCGATAGGCATACATCCAACCGTTGTTTATACCGTCGGTTACAGGCGACCAAAAATGCTCGCCCCAAGGACGTGCAATGGCGGGATAGGTATTCCCATTCGACAGTTTATACTCCGAATCAGTCCCCATCAGGATATTCACAAAATCGACAGGCTTCTGAGCCTGAATCTGCGACCATCCGGTCAGCAGCAACAAAAAAGCAAAAAAACGTACTTGTATCATCTGTATTTAAAATTAAAGATTTTCAATCCCGCAAAAGTAAGAAATAAAAATCATTTACCAATCAATTTAGGAATAATTCTTTTAAAATACGGAAAGTAAGTTCGTATGCAGACCTCATCCACCGCGTTATCGAACATGCTCGGAAAATAATTTTTACGGTAAATGTTTTTTATTTATCGGAAAACTTGTATATTTGCAGACTATTAGTACTAAAAAAGCATATACGGAATGGCAACAAAACGGAATACGTCTGCTTCAAAAGACACTGTTACAAACGGCGCTCACGCGCGATACATCAATCCGCATACGGATTTTGGTTTCAAGAAACTGTTCGGCACGGAAGCCAATATCGACGTCTTGCAGGAGTTGTTGCCTGTTTTGCTGCGCAAGGACTGCAGTCTTAAATCATTGCGATACCTGAATCCCGAACAGCTGGGCAGAAGTCCGTCGGACAGGAACGCCGTTTACGACATATATTGCGAAACCGATAACGGAGAAAAGTTCATCG
>JAITPH010000239.1 GCA_031289515.1 Tannerella sp. | reverse complement strand
AAAGGCATTTCTTCGGGAATGATTTCGGATTCAAAGCGCGGACGCGACATCATTATCGCAACTACGTCCATCGGCTTTATGCGATAATTGCTTTTTACCGCTTTGCCGTTTACAAGTATGCAGTTCGCCTCGGCCGCTAATTGGATTCTGTTACGACTTACATTAGGCAGCTTGTCTATCAGAAACTTATCTATCCGGAGCAACGACTGGTTTCTGTCTGACACAAACCGGAAATGCTCATACAGCCGCCCCGATTCGTCCGAAAGAACTTTTTCGCCCTCAAACTCTTCCGGGTCAAAGAAATCGTCGGATTGCAATATGTCTTCTGCCTCTTCGGGATATGTATTCATCATTCAAAACCAACTTTCATCGCCGCCTATTATTCTTGTTTTTCCGTCGCTAATGGAATCGGCGTCCTGCTCCAACACGTTACCGTCGCCTATCACAAGCGTAAGTTTCGCATTCAAGGGAACGCGCGTCCCTGTCTCAATCATCTGACCGCCGTATTCTACTCCTATCGTGAGGTCGCGGTACTCGCCTTCAACATACTTGTACTCCACATTCGGAAAACCGCAGGCATTCAGCAAAGCCTTTGCCTGACGCATCGATATATCCTGAATCTCCGGTATGGCTGCCGTCTCCTCCGTCTTGGCATTGACTGTTACGTATACGATACGGTTTTTCTTGACCTTTGAGTTCGCTTCCGGCGTCAGTTCTACAATAGCGCCCGGCGTCACCTGCTTCGAATATATCGAATCTATGACAACGTATCGCAACATGTTCTTCTCGAAGAATACTACCGCGTCTTCGATCTGAAGCCCTTTTACGTCGGGAACGGTAACGGCTTGATTATGATTTGTATACGAGTCCACGCATTTAAGTACGGTATAGATAATAATACAAAACAAAGCCAATACAACCAGAATGTGGATGTATACAGGCAATTTGAATATCTTATCCAATATCGATTTCATCTATATCATATCTTTTTAGATATATCTTTTTTACAAACCGATAAAAGCAAAAGTCTCTGTAAAAAAACCTTTGCTTTTAACATTATGCTCCTGCGCTCAATGCGCCCTATCAGCTCGTATATTCGTCTGAAACAGACAGTTTGGCGCGACCTTTGGCGCGACGAGCTGCAAGTACCCTGCGACCGTTGGCTGACGCCATACGCTCGCGAAATCCGTGTTTGTTCCTTCTTTTGCGATTAGAAGGCTGAAATGTCCTCTTCATTTTTTTACTTTTATTTTATTGTTACTCTGTTTCAAATCGGGCTGCAAATGTATAGCTTTTTTTTGGAACAACAAAATATTTTTTTCATTTAGTGATTTTTACATTGCGAAATTTTATCGGGCCGCCCTCGCTCTGAAGACCGATATGCCCTGTCTTAGTCTTGTTTGTGCCCACATTTTGAAGCGTTCCGTTTATATGAACGGTTATCTTGCCGTCGCGAATTTCTACCTTCGCCTTATTCCATTCGCCGACAGGTTTCTCGTTCGACGGCTCGCGTTTCTTGACGGACGGAAACGCCGGTCTCTCCTGACCTGCCTCCTGCACGTATTCTTCAAGATCCGCCCCGCTCAGACACAACAAATCGCCCGCACTGCCTGCGTGCAACTGACATTCGATACCTTTCGGAAACGGATTCGAAGCTTCTTCTATCAGCAGGAAAATTCCGCTGTTCGACGGACCGCCTACCCAACTCCATTCAAGCTCCAATACGAAATTCGAGTACTTCTCTTTTGTATACATGTAACCGAGAGGAGTTCCCTTGATTAGGATTACTCCGTCCTGCACCGAATACACGTCTTTAGCAGCCGCTTTATCATCGGCTACTACAAAGTTCCAATTCGACAAGTCTTTGCCGTTGAACAAATCCACAGTCTGCGAATAACTCGCCACGGTAAACGATAATACCGTAATAATCAATAAAATAATTCTTCTCATAATTGCTATTAATTTTTAAATTTGTAATTCTCAATTCTCCATTGTCAATTGACAACAAGTTTCCTGTACCGAACTCTTCTGGTTTCGGTATATCCGCCTTGTTTCTTCTTGTATTCTTCGTATTCCGAATATGTTCCTTCGTAAAAAACCACTTCGGAATTGCCCTCAAACGAGAGTATGTGAGTGCATATACGATCAAGAAACCAGCGGTCGTGCGAAATAACGACGGCGCAACCGGCGAAGCCTTCCAAGCCTTCTTCCAGAGCGCGAAGCGTATTTACGTCTATGTCGTTTGTAGGCTCGTCCAAAAGCAGGACATTTGCCTCTGCCTTCAGCGTTATTGCAAGATGCAAGCGGTTACGCTCGCCTCCCGAAAGCGCTTTGCAAAGTTTCTCCTGATCGGCGCCCGCAAAGTTAAACCTCGAAAGGTATGCTCGCGAATTTATTTCCTTGCCTCCGACGCGAATAAAATCGCTCCCTCCCGAAACGACCTGATATACGGTCTTTTCGGGGTCTATATCGCGGTGCGTCTGGTCGGCGTAACCTAACTTTACCGTCTCGCCGACCTCGAAAACGCCTCTGTCAATCGACTCCATTCCCATTATCATCTTGAAAAGCGTCGTTTTACCGGCTCCATTTGGACCGATTACTCCGACTATGCCGTTTGGCGGCAACATGAAGTTCAATTCGTCGAAAAGCAATTTATCCGCAAAAGCCTTGGCTACCTGATGCGCTTCTATGACTTTGTTTCCAAGTCGCGGGCCGTTCGGTATGAATATTTCCAGCTTTGCCTCGCGCTCTTTCTGGTCTTCGTTGAGAAGCGATTCATACGAATTTAGGCGCGCTTTCCCTTTGGCATGACGCGCTTTCGGCGCCATACGTATCCATTCAAGCTCGCGCTCAAGCGTCTTGCGGCGCTTGCTCGCCTGCTTTTCTTCCTGCGCCATCCGTTGCGTCTTCTGTTCAAGCCACGATGAATAGTTGCCTTTCCACGGTATGCCTTCGCCCCGGTCAAGCTCAAGAATCCATCCGGCTACATGGTCGAGGAAATAACGGTCGTGCGTTATACATATCACTGTACCCGCGTACTGCTGTAAATGTTGCTCAAGCCAGTCGATAGATTCTGCGTCAAGATGGTTGGTAGGCTCGTCGAGCAGCAAAACGTCGGGCTGTTGCAACAACAACCGGCATAAAGCGACACGACGGCGCTCGCCTCCGGAAAGCGTCTCTACAACCTGATCTTCCGGCGGACAACGCAGCGCGTCCATTGCATATTCCAGCTTGCTGTCGAGATTCCACGCGTCGGCTGCGTCAATCTTATCCTGCAACTCCGCCTGCCGATTCATCAACGCATCCATCTTATCCGGATTTTCAAGGATTTCAGGGTCGCCGAATCGTTCATTTACCTCTTCAAATTCTTTCAAAAGGTCGATTGTGCCCTGTACACCTTCCTGTACTATCTCCTTAACCGTCTTGCCTGCTGCGAGTTGAGGGTCTTGTTCGAGGTATCCGACGGTATAACCGGGCGAAAAAACAACGTCTCCCAGAAAATCTTTTTCAATACCTGCAATAATCTTCAGGAGAGTAGATTTTCCGGAACCGTTCAACCCGATTATTCCTATCTTTGCGCCATAAAAGAACGACAAGTAAATGTTTTTTAATACTTGTTTCTGAGGGGGATAAATCTTGCTCACCCCCACCATCGAGAAAATAATCTTTTTATCGTCTGCCATGTTTCTACTCTCCGTTAGATTTTTTTGCTGCCTTAATATCTGCCTCCGCGACGCGAATCGTTGTCGCGACCGGACTGTGAACGGTTTCCGCCTCCACTATTGCCGCCCTGTCGGGGCGGACGTTGCGGACGCTCTGTTTCAACATAGCCTTCCGGTTTGGGGAACAACGCCTTACGCGACAATTTGAATTTCCCGGTCTTGGGATCTATCTCCACAAGTTTGACGGTCAATGTATCGCCTTCATGCAGTCCGGCTTCTTCTACAGTTTCAAGTCGCTTCCAGTCGATTTCCGAAATATGAAGCAAACCGTCTTTGCCCGACATAAATTCTACAAACGCGCCATAAGGCATTACAGACGAGATTTTACCTTCGTAAATCTCTCCTACTTCCGGTATGGCTACTATCGCTTTTATAGCTTTCAAGGCTGCGTCTATGCTTTCCTTATTCGAGCTTGCTATCTCTACAATTCCCTTGTTATCAACTTCTTCTATCGAAATAGTCGTTCCTGTCTTCTCCTGTATCCCCTGAATTATTTTTCCACCGGGTCCTATGACGGCTCCGATAAATTCTTTGCCTATAATAATAGTTTCGATACGCGGAGCGTGCGGTTTGAGGTCGGCGCGCGGTTCGGGCAATGCTTCGGTAATCTTGCCGAGTATGTGCATGCGTCCTTCCTTTGCCTGAGCCAACGCCTTTTCGAGTATCTCGTAAGACAATCCGTCTACCTTGATATCCATTTGCGTTGCCGTGATGCCGTCTTTTGTCCCTGTTACCTTGAAGTCCATATCTCCGAGATGGTCTTCATCGCCAAGTATGTCGGAAAGTATCGCGTAGTTTGTTCCCTTGTTTTCGGAAATAAGTCCCATTGCAATACCGGATACAGGCTTGCGAATCGGCACTCCGGCATCCATCAGCGCCAGCGTTCCGGCGCAAACGGTAGCCATCGACGACGAGCCGTTTGATTCGAGTATGTCGGATATAACCCGCACTACGTAAGGATAATCTTTGGGTAACACCCGCTTCAGAGCGCGGTGGGCAAGATTTCCATGCCCTATCTCGCGGCGACCGGTTGCACGCTGAGGTCTTGCTTCGCCTGTCGAGAACGGCGGAAAATTATAATGCAGCAGGAAACGCTCTTTGCCATATACAAGCACGTCGTCTACTATCTTTTCATCGCTCTTTGTGCCGAGCGTTACGGTTGTGAGCGACTGCGTCTCGCCGCGTGTGAATATCGCCGCTCCGTGCGGACCCGGCAAACAGCCTGCATCTATCCAAATCGGACGTATATCCGTCGTCTTGCGTCCGTCGAGGCGCTTGCCCTCGTCAAGTATGGCGCGACGCATGGCTTCTTTCTCGACGTCGTGATAATAACGGCCGATAAGAGCGCCTTTTGTTGCAAGCTCTTCTTCCGTGTATTTTGCCTTAAATTCTTCTACTATAGCCGCAAACGCTTCCGACCGCTCATGCTTTTCCGTTCCGGATATCGATACCGAATATGCCTTGTCGTAACATGCTTCGCGTACTGCCGCGCGCAATTCTTCGTCGTTTTCTTCGTGACAGTATGCGCGTTTTACGGTCTTGCCGCATGCTTCCGTCAGCTCGATTTGTACCTTGCAATGCTCCTTGATTGCTTCGTGCGCCACCTTGATTGCTTCGAGCATATCCGATTCCTGCGCTTCGCTCATCTCGCCCTCGACCATCATAATGTTGTCGGACGTAGCTCCTACCATAATGTCTATATCGGCGGATTCCAGCTGCGAGAACGTGGGATTTACAATAAACTTGCCGCCCACGCGGGCTACACGTACCTCCGAAATCGGGCCGTTGAACGGAATATCGGATACCGCAAGCGCCGACGATGCCGCAAGCCCTGCCAGCGCATCCGGAACATCCTCGCCGTCAGCAGAGTAAAGTATGATACTTACAAATACTTCGGCATGAAAATCGTCCGGAAACAACGGACGCAGTACGCGATCTACCAACCGCGAAGTCAGCACCTCATAATCGGACGCCTTGCCCTCTCTGCGTGTGAAGCCTCCGGGAAATCGCCCGAAAGCCGAAAATTTCTCTTTATAATCCACCTGTAGTGGCATAAAATCAGTACCTGCGACAGCATCT
>JAITPH010000229.1 GCA_031289515.1 Tannerella sp. | reverse complement strand
AGAGAAAAAGAAACTTCCGAATGAAGTCGATCTTGCCCGTGAATTAGGCGTTTCGCGAAGCACTATGCGTCAGGCTATCAACAAGTTGGTTTATGAAGGTTTGCTTATCCGAAAAAAAGGAATCGGCACGATAGTGGCAGATAAGGCAATCACATCGAAAGCGGGCAATTGGATGAGTTTTTCGCAAGAAATGAAGGCTTTGGGGATTGAAATGAAAAATTACGAGCTACATATCAGTTGGGAAAAGCCTACGCAGGAACTGTGCCGCTTTTTCGAAATAGAAGAAAACACGAAGATATTGAAATTAGCCCGTTTACGTGGAAATCCCGAATATTCTTTTGTCTATTTCATTTCGTATTTCAGTCCGAGAATAGGATTGGCCGGGAATGAGGATTTTTCGCGTCCTCTGTATGAAATCCTTGAAAACGACTATCATATCATCGTTAAGTTGTCTAAAGAAGAGATAAGCGCACAGTTGGCCGACAGTTATCTGTCGGAAAAGCTGGAGATAAAATCCGGCGACCCCATCCTGAAGCGCAAACGCTACGTATACGATCCGGGCGGGCGGCCAATTGAATGGAATGTCGGATATTACCGTGCCGACAGTTTCGTCTACACAATCGAATCGGAACGGAAACCGTGATACCTCAATTGCTTTCCGTTCCGGCAAATTCCATCAGGTATGCCTTGATGAAATCGTCTATTTTGCCGTCCATTACGCCGTTTACGTCCGATGTCTGGTAGTTTGTACGGTGGTCTTTGACGCGGCGGTCGTCGAATACATAGCTTCGTATCTGTGAACCCCATTCGATTTTTTTCTTGCCGGCTTCGACTTTGGCTTTTTCCGCCAATCGGTGCTGCATCTCCTTGTCGTAAAGGATTGAGCGCAGTTGCCGCATGGCGTTTTCGCGGTTTTTGGGCTGGTCGCGCGTTTCGGTGTTCTCTATCAGTATTTCCTCTTCTTCGCCGGTATACGGGTCTTTGTACTGATAGCGCAGGCGCACGCCGGATTCTACCTTGTTGACATTCTGTCCGCCTGCGCCGCTCGAACGGAATGTATCCCACGAGATGCTTGCCTGATGGATATTTACTTCTATGGAATCGTCTACCAGAGGCGCTACAAAGACGGATGCAAACGACGTCATTCGCTTGCCCTGCGCGTTGAACGGCGAAACTCTTACAAGGCGATGCACGCCGTTTTCGCCTTTCAGATAGCCGTAAGCGTAGTCGCCTTCGATATTCACGGTTACGGTCTTTATTCCCGCCTCGTCGCCGTCCTGTATGTTGCTGATTGTTACCTTGTATTTGCTTGCTTCGCTCCAGCGCATGTACATGCGCATCAGCATCGAAGCCCAGTCCTGACTTTCCGTGCCGCCTGCGCCGGAATTGATTTTCAGCACGCAACTCATCTGGTCGGCTTCTTCGCGCAGCATGTTGCGGAACTCCAGATTTTCGGTGAGTTCTTTTGTTCGCCGATATGCGGCGTCCACTTCCTGTTCGCTGGTGACGCCTTCCTTTACGTAGTCGAATGCCAGTTGCAGTTCCTCGACGGCATCGTTCAGTTCCCGGTACAGTTCAAGCCATTTTTTCAGCTCTTTTACCGTCTGCATCTGCCTTTCGGCGCGTTTGGCGTCTTCCCAGAACACAGGGTCCTGAGTTCTCAGTTCTTCTTCTTCAAGTCGGATGGTTTTGGCATCGACGTCAAAGATACCTCCTCAACGCCAGTTTGCGTTCCAACAAGTCTTTTAGTTGGTCTGTAGTAATCATTTTGTTTAATATTTAAAATTTATATTCATCTCTCAAACATACCGTTCAGCCATGCCGAGCGCTTCCTGTATATTGCTGCAAATATTCTCGCTCCCGATCATTCTGTCCACATTGCTTTTCATAAGCACGTCACGGACTTTGCCGTTTACTCCGGACAGTATGACCTGAATGTTCTCCTTCGACGAAAGACGGCACAAGCTCTCAAGGTTATGCAAGCCTGTCGAATCGATGAAAGGCACTTTCCTCATCCGTATTATGCGCGCTTTAGGCTTCTCTCCGATGTTTTTCATACATTCGTCGAACTTGTTGGCAATGCCGAAAAAGAACGGTCCGTCAATCTCGTATACCTCGACTCCGCGGGGAATTACAAGCGCCTCGTCGTCGTAGGCTATATCGCTGTCGTTCGACAGGTCTATCTTTTCGGTCGAAACGGATACTTTGGTAGTCTCCATTATCCGTCTCATAAAAAGCACCATCGCCAGCAGCAATCCTATTTCGATGGCTATCGTGAGGTCAAAAATGACTGTCAGAAAAAATGTTACCAGCAACACGACGATGTCGCTTTTGGGATTTTTCATCAGCGACCGGAACGTGCGCCACTCGCTCATGTTGTATGAAACGATTATCAAAACGCCGGCCAGACAAGCCATCGGAATATGTTTCGTCAGAGGCCCGAGAAAAAGCAGAATCAGCAACAGCACGACGGCATGTATCAGTCCCGCGACAGGCGTGCGTCCGCCGTTGTTTATATTGGTCATTGTACGCGCGATTGCGCCGGTGACCGGTATTCCGCCGAATATCGGGACTATGATGTTAGCCGCTCCCTGCGCTATAAGTTCGGTGTTCGAGTTGTGCCGCTTGCTCGTTGCGCCGTCTGCCACGGTTGCCGAAAGCAGCGATTCGATAGCGCCGAGTATGGCTATCGTGAAAGCCGACGGCAGCAGCAGGTTGATGGTATCCATGTTGATGGAGATGGTTTCGGGACCGGGCAGCGCCGCGTTTATCTCGAACCTGTCGCCGATAGTTTCTATTTCCGCGATGCCGAAATACCGGCGCATTATGTAGACAACGATTGTCATAACGACGATTGCGACGAGCGAGCCGGGTATCTTTTTCGATATTTTCGGCGTGTAGACTATTATGGCGATGCTTGCGAGACCTACAAGCAGGGAAAGCCACGACGAACTCGATATGTTTTGTGCGTAAACGATCCATTTGGATACGAAATCGCCGGGCATCTTGTCGACGGTCATGCCGAACAGGTCTTTCATCTGCGTAGTGAAAATCGTAAGGGCGATGCCGCTTGTGAAGCCGACGACGATAGGGTAGGGAATGAAGCGTATGACCGTGCCGAGCCGCAACAGTCCCATCAATACCAACAAAATGCCGGCAATCAGTGTGGCGATGGCCAGTCCCTCGACGCCGAAATTCTGGATTATGCCGTAAACGATGACGATGAATGCGCCTGTCGGCCCGCCTATCTGAACGCTGCTCCCGCCGAGAAGCGATACTATAAAACCGCCTATTATCGCCGTTATGAGACCTTTTTCGGGACTTACGCCCGATGCAATGCCGAACGCAATGGCTAACGGCAACGCTACAATGCCGACAATTATGCCTGCCATCAAGTCGTTTGCGAACTTTTCTCCGGAATACGACTTCAGCGTTCTGAACAGTCTCGGTTTGAAATCTATAATAACTTTCATATTTTCCTGTCTATTGAATGCGGCGGCAAAGGTACGAAAAAAAATTAATTGACAATTGAATAATTGACAATTGACAATTATCCTCCGGGTATCCGTCAATTGCCGTTGCGATTGCCGTCTGCGATTGCCGTCATTGCGAGAAAATTACTAA
>JAITPH010000179.1 GCA_031289515.1 Tannerella sp. | reverse complement strand
GACAACTTCGGCTTTACGTCGCAGTTCACCGGTACGCCGCTGAAAGTGTGGGCGCTGGGCTACTATTCATCCGAGCATCTTGACCTTGACGCGACGTCCGTATCTCTTGGAGGCGGTCTGTACCGGTATGAAATCGTACAGGTGGTAGAGCCGTGGACGGTGTACATCGGACCGGAAGAAAGAAGCGACGTGGGCAACGGAGATATTGAAAGCGATCGAATATGGACTCACGGGAATACGCTGTATATCAATGTTCCGAAAGAGGATATTGCAAGCATATACAACATGACCGGCGTGCTGTACAAAAAGGTGGAGATACCGGAAGGCCTGAACAGGTTTACGCTTGAGCGCGGAGTATACACGGTAACCCTGAAGGACGGCGAAGTACACAAGATTATAGTCAAATAGAAAGAGTTTAACCGGTTTGTTTATATTGAAAAATTCCGGAGCTGCTGGCGGCTTCGGAATTTTTGTTGTTGTTTTGGATTGCTTCGTCCCTGCAATGACGGACACCGTAACTTTCAACTTTTAACTATCCGGGGATTATCTCAATCCAGTATCCGTCCGGGTCTTCAATGAAGTAGATGCCCATGTCGAGGTTTTCGTAACAGATGCAGCCCAGCTCGCGGTGGTATTTGCGGACTTCGTCGTAGTCGTCCGACACGCGCAGGCACAGATGAAATTCACATTCGCCAAGGTCGTAGCGTTCTTTATGGTCGCGCAGCCAGGTCAGTTCCAGACGGAAGCCGGTCTCGCCGTCGGCGAGGAAAACAAGGATAAACGAGCCGTCGGCGGCAGTCTGGCGTCTCGCCTCTTTCAGATTGAGCGCCTTGCCGTAGAACTCGATACTCTTTTCGAGGTCGGACACGTTGAAATTAAAATGGTCGAATTTACCGTTTACAATCATAATCTTATATTGTTTTAGAAATTAATGCTCTCTCCTGTTTTTGTCCATGCGACGAATCGGCAGCCCGACTTTTCGGCATAATCGCGAAAAGCGTTCGCCCTGTTATAGCGTTCGCCGAAGTGCATCGGCGCAAAGACGGCGGTTTTAATCGTGCTCACAAACTGTTCTGCGCCCAGCATGTAATTCTTTCCCAGCCGGTAATCGACCGGAAACATTGCCAGATCGACCTGTTTCGTATAGTTTGCGAAGTACTCCAGCTCGTTCAGGAAGTCGCGTCCGGCATCCCTGACTTCTTCGGCGGTCGATTCTTCGTCCCAGTGCCAATTGTTAAGGTCGCCCGCATGAAAAATCTTCCTGCCGTCCGTCTCTATCAGAAACGATACGCCAACGTCAGTCGAGCCGAAAGCCTTTATGCTGACATCGCCATCGTCCCACGTATCGCCCCTGTCGACAAACGCTCCGACGTCAGCCCCGGCAAATCGCTTGTCAAGAATATCCTTCGACAGGACAAGCCTAATATCCGGCCGTTCATCCTTCCAGTTTAAGATTCTGCGGTTGAAATGGTCCGGATGCCAATGCGACGCAAGCACGTAAATCTTTCCCCGAAACGACGAAAGCAGGCGCTTGACGTATTCGTCGGCAGAATCTTTGTAGTAATCGACGACAATTGCAAATCCGTCGTTTTCGATTACGTAGCCGCTGTTATATATATATGTCAGTTTCATTTTGTTGCTTTTTATTGTTGCTCCTTTCAATACCAACGCCAAACAGGGCGAAATCGTATATTATCGGGTCTTCGGGATTAAATTCGCGAAGTTTGGCGGTCAGTTCTTCGACTGCTTTCCAGTCGTTGCTTTTGCGGGAGAGGAGGCCCAATTCGCGGGCTGTATTGCCCACATGCACGTCCAACGGTATGAATAACTGTCCCGGCGTCATCGATTTCCATACGCCAAGGTCTACGATGCCGTCGTTTCTGACAAGCCACCGCAAAGCGAGATTGACACGTTTAAGCGCGGTATTCCGGAGGTCGGTCGAATAGCATCTGACGTCGTAGCGGTCGCCGTTAGCCTCGAAAGCCGTCCGGCGCAACACTTCGACGAGCTTGTGCGGCGAAGGATTCCCGCACGAAGCCATATATCCGTCCATGCTCTCGTAAAGAGAATAAAACCGCCTGAAACCGCGCAGCATGTAAGCCATGTCATGCTCGAAGAAAGTACGGTGAACATTAGCCGTTCCGAGCCGCTCATACTCTTCCGCCATCACGTAGCCGTAAGGGCGGTCGCCAAGTTTCGCCAGCATCCGTTCCGCGTCGCGAAGAATCATTTTCCGGTTGCCCCAAGCGATGTTCGCAACCAGAAACGATACGATTTCAATATCTTTCAAGTCTTTGTACCTGTGCGGGAAGCGGACGGGGTCGTCGTCGATGAATGACGGACTGTTTATCCTCTCCGCATGTCTGTCCAAATATTCTTTTATGTCCATAGAACCATTTTTTTTGTTTCGACCGGCAAAGATAATATACTTTTTTGTTTGTCGGTAATGGAAAAACGCTTATCTTTGGGACTTCAAAATGTAATTATTAAAAAATATAACCATGTTCAGTAAAGAAACTTATCTTAATCGCCGGGCGGCGCTGAAGAAATCCGTCGGCTCGGGCTTGTTGCTTTTTCTCGGAAACGACGAAGCGGGATGCAATTATGCGGATAACACGTATCCCTATCGTCAGGATTCCACATTTCTGTATTTTTTCGGTCTGCCGTACGCCGGACTGTCCGCCGTCATAGACATCGATGACGACCGCGAAATAATTTTCGGCGACGAATTGACGCTGGACGATATTGTCTGGATGGGCATTCAGCCGACGCTTCACGAAAAATGTTCGGCTGCCGGCATAAGCGAACTGATGCCTGCGAACACGTTGCCCGACTATCTGAAGAAGGCGCAGCAAAAGGGGCAGACCGTCCATTATCTGCCATATTACAGACCGGAGCACACGTTGAAGTTGTGGAAACTGCTCGACATCGTTCCGGGCACGGAGAAAACGTCGGTAGACTTCATAAAAGCCGTCGTAAATTTGCGCAATCACAAGACGGAAGAAGAGATAGGGGAGATAGAAAAAGCCTGTCTCGTATCGGCGGAAATGCACCTTGCGGCGATGCGCGCCATACGTCCGGGCATCAACGAATATGAAGTCGCCGCCGCCATAGAAGCCGTAGCAAGCTCGAACAACTGTCCGTTGGCGTTCCCGATAATTGCTACGGTAAACGGTCAGACGCTACACAATCACTATCACGGAAATACTGCCAAGAGCGGCGATTTGTTCCTTGTGGATGCCGGAGCGGAGACATTGATGGGCTATGCCGGCGATTTGTCGTCGACGACGCCGGCAGATCACAGGTTTACGACCCGCCAGAAGGAGATATATGCGATACAGACGTCGATGCACGACAAGTCGGTAGCGGCATTGCGTCCCGGCATTTCATTCGAAGAAGTATACGACATATCGGCGACGGCATTGATAGAAGGCATGAAAGAGCTGGGATTGATGCGCGGAGATACCGTCGAAGCCCTGATTATCGGGGCGTATGCGTTGTTTTATCCTCATGGCTTGGGTCATGTTATGGGGCTTGACGTCCATGACATGGAAAATCTCGGCGAGGTATACGTAGGATACGACGGACGCCGGAAGAGCAAGCAGTTCGGACGCGCTTCGTTACGTCTGGGACGCACATTGGAGCCGGGATTCGTACATACGATAGAGCCGGGCGTATATTTCATTCCGCAGCTAATCGACAAATGGAAATCGGAGCAAAGATATTCCGACTTCATAAATTACGAAAAAGTCGAGACATACAAGGATTTCGGAGGCATACGCAACGAAGAAGACTATCTGATAACGCCGACAGGCGCACGCCTGCTCGGCAAGCGTATTCCGAGGACTGTTGCCGAGATCGAGGACTTTGCTAATTGAAAATTTGGAGTTGAGAATTGACATTTGACAATGGAGAATTGACAATGGGGGTGTCAAAAGCCTGCGTATAGCCGTCATTGCGAGCCTGCGAAGCAGTCCGGCGCCCTGTCGTCATTGCGAGAAAATTACTAAACAAGTTTAGCAAACAGGAAGAATGAC